>JAAXJP010000298.1 GCA_012269805.1 Rubrivirga sp. | reverse complement strand
GGCATGGCGAGCAAAGGGTGTTCCGGGGGCGGGCGACGTGCCCGTACCGCTCTGATCGAACGCCGACGCCGACCTTAAAGGGGCAGCGCGGACGGGCCGCGGAAAAAGTGTCCGGCCCGCCAGCGCAGTGCGCCGGCGGGCCGGAAAGGGCGGGGCCCGGAGTGGTCGCCAGAACCGGGGGCCCCAGAGGCCCCGCCCTGGCCGCTCTCGCGGACCTAGAAGAACGAGAGGACCGACTGGCCGCTCGCGTTCGACTGGGCGAACATGGCCGAGCCCGTCTGCTGGAGGATCTGGAGCTTCACGATCTCCATCTGCTCCTTGGCGAAGTCGGCGTCGGCGATCCGGCTGTTGGCCGCCTCGTAGTTCGTCTTCGAGGTCTCGAGGTTCTGGGCCTTGAAGTCGAGCCGGTTCTGGACGTCGCCGAGGCCCTGGGCCGCGCTGTTGACCGTGTCGATGGCCGCGTCGATCGTCGTGAGCGCCGCGGAGGCGCCAGCGGCCGAGGTCAGGTCGAGCGACGTCGAGACGCTGCCGGTCGAGGGCGTGTAGGCGCCGAGCGTGAGCTGGAAGCCCTCGCCGTCGTCCCCGGCGGCGAGCGCCGCGCCGAAGTCGATCTCGATGCTGCCGCTGCCCGTGTCGTAGTCGAACGTCTGCGTCCCGTTGTCGGCGGAGATCCGGCCGACGGGGTTCGAGAAGTTGTCGGAGTCCGAGACGAGGATGGAGTCGCTCGAGTCGTCGTACTTGAAGAAGAGCGTCTCGCCGCCGCCGGTGTACTCGCTCGCGTTGACGGTGACCGTGTTGTCGGTGGCCGTGTAGTTGCCGGCGGAGCCCCCGGCGACGGTGGCGGTAGCGGCCACGGCCGGCGTGGCGCCCCCACCGATGCCCAGCGTGTTCACGCCCATCTGGGAGATCGAGGCGCCGAACGTGTCGCCGGAGTCGGCGCCGACCTGGAACGAGAGGGCCGTCGCGCCCGTGTCGTCGAAGAGGCTGGTCCCGTTGAACTTGGCGCCCGAGAGGATGTCGTCGACCTCGGCCGTGAGGGCGTCGACCTGGCTCTGGAGGGCCGCGCGCTCGTCGGCGCCCATCGCGTCGTTGCCGGCCTGGACGGCCTTCTCCTTCATCGTCTGGAGGATGTCCATCGTCGTGCCGAGCGCGCCCTCGGCGACGGTCAGCATCGACTTGGCGTCGCCGATGTTCGAGAGGGCCTGGGCCTGGCCGCGCGTCGTGGCCGTGAGCTTGTTCGAGATCGTGAAGCCGGCCGAGTCGTCGGCGGCCGAGTTGATCCGGCTGCCCGTGGCGAGGCGGAGCTGGCGGGAGCCGATCTCGCTCGTCGTCTTGTTGAGCGAGGACAGCGCGAGCGCCGACTGCGTGTTGGTGTTGATGCGGAAGGACATGGCGTGTACCCGTGGGGCGGTTGGTGTGGTTCTGGCGAGCCGGATCGTCCGGCCTCTGGCTCACTCATCGAAGCGCCCGGGCGGCCCTTTACCCCCGAGATCCCGCCCGCCACCATTCTTGGTTTACTCGCCGATCTGGGAACCCCATCGTTCCGTGGTGGCGGCGGAGGACGCCGGGGCCGCGCGTTCCGGGCTCGGCGCCGGAGAGGCCGCTGCGGTGCCGGGACCGTCCGCCTCGGGCCTGAGGTCGACCCCGCCGGGCATCGGGCCGAGCGGGACCATCCCAGCCGCCCCGGACTCTGCCGGAGAGAGGCCCCGCGCTACTGGAGGTAGTCGAGCAGCGACATCTGGACGGTCGCTGCGGAGGCGCGGAGGGCCGCCTCGAGGCCCGTCTGGCGGCGCTGGAGCTCGCCGAGGACCTCGGCCAGGTCGATCTCCTCGATCGACGCGCGGCGCTCGCCGGTGAGGATGTCCTCCGTCTCGATGGCGTCGCGGGCGTGGGCGAGCGTCCGCGAGACGGCCCCGCTCTGGCCGCCGAGGCGGGCGTAGTGGTCGATCCCGGCGTTGGCCCCGTCGAGCGCGGCGGCCATCGCGCCGGCGTCTCCGGAGCGGATGGCGTCGGCGAGGGCCTGGAGCCGGTCGGTCGCCGGGACGCCGTCGACGTGGAGCGCGTCGGTGGCGTTGAGCGTGACGGTCACGCCCGGGGCCACCTCGCGGCGGCGCTGGCCCGAGAAGTCGCCGGCCGCCAGCGTCCCGTCGGGGTTGACGGGCGCCGTGGCGGTGGCATTGCCGGCGAACAGGTGCTCGCCGCCGCTCGTGGCGTTGAGCCGGGCGATGACCTCCTCCCGCAGCGACTCGACCTCGCCTGCGAGGCTCTCGGTGTCGAGGACGCCGTTGGCGGCGCGGAGGCCGAGGTCGCGGGCGTCGGCGAAGAGGTCGGAGAGCCCGTCGAGCTCGGCCTGCGTCCGGTCCGTCCAGAGCGCGGCCGCGTCGAGGCTCCGCCCGTACTGGGCGAGGCGGTCCTGGACCCGGCCGAGCGCCCGGGCCTGCGTGAACCCGCCGGGGTCGTCGGACGGCCGCTGGATCCGGTAGCCCGTCGCGAGCTGGCTGTTGAGGGTGTCGACGGCCGCGCGGGCGTCGGGGAGCGCCCGCCGGGTCCCGGACTGGGCGACGGCGCGCGTGAGCGCGGTGACGACGGGGCGGGGCATGACGGCGGCCGGGCTAGAGGGCGAGGAGCGTGTCGAACAGCTGCGTCGCCGTCTCGAGCACGCGGGCCGAGGCGGCGTACGACTGCTGGAACTGGATGAGGTTGGCCATCTCCTCGTCGAGCGAGACCGACGAGACGCCGGCGCGGAGGGCCTCGGCGTGGGCTGTGATGGCCGCGTTGGCCGTCGAGCTCGACGCGGCCCGGCGCGCCTCGGTGCCGACGTCGGCCAGGAGCCGCGCGGCGTCCGCGCCAACCGAGTCGCCGAGGCCGGCGAGGAGCGTGGCGACGCTCCCGTCGCCTGGCCCGCCGGTCCCAGCGGCGACGGCCTCGGCCGTGAGGCCGGGGGCGAGGGCGAACGTGCCGGCCGTCGTGCCGGCCGGGTCGAAGAACGAGACGCCGGTCGAGCCGTCGAGCCCCGTCCCGCCCGCGTGCGCGGCGTTGACCTGGGAGACGACGGTCGCCACGAGCGCGTCGAGCCCGGCGCGCGCCTTCGGGAGCGCGGTCTTGAGGACGTGGAGCCCGGCCCCGAGGGCGCCGTTCTCAATCCCGGCGAGAGGGAGCGGCGTGTCGGAGCCCGTGGCGAGGATCGCAGGCGCGGCGCTGTCCGGCGGCAGCGCCAGCCGGAGCGGGAGCGCGTCGTCGTCCTGGACGGCCATCATGCCGCCGATCGAGAGCGAGACGGTCCCGTCGGCCTTCGCCTCCATCTTGAACGGGGCGAGGCCGGCGAGGTCGTCGAGGAGCTGGTCGCGGCGGTCGAGCGCGTCGAGGTCGTCGGCCCCCTGCGAGCGGGCCGTGCGGATGGCCACGTTGAGGTCGGCGACCTCGGCGAGGAGCGCGTTCGCCCGGTCGACGGAGCCGCGGAGGTCGGCCGTGGCCGAGGCCCCAAAGGCGCCGAGCCGCTGGGCCGCGCCGCGGACGGACTGGGTGAGGTGGCCGGCCGCGGCCAACAGCGCGTCGCGCGTGCCGAGGTCGGTCGGGGCGTCGGCAACGTCGGACCACGCGGCGAAGAAGCCGCCGACGGCGCCGAGGAGCGCGTCGCCGCCGTCGGGGGCCAGCTGGCCCTCGAGCCCGGCGAGGAGGAGCGCGCCCTGGTCGGCCCCGCCCATCCCTGCCCGGCCGTTGCGGACGGCCGCGTCGAGGATCCCGTTGCGGACCCGCTCGAACCCGCCGACGTGGACACCCTCGCCGGGGCTCGGCAGGCCACGGATCACGAGCCCGCCGCGCGTGGCGGGCGTCGCCCGCAGCCCGACGGTCCGCCGCGTGTAGCCGGGCGTCTCGACGTTGGCGATGTTCTGGCCGGTCGCGTTCGTCGCGGCCATGCTGGCGAGGAGGCCCTGGCGGGCGGTCGCGTAGAGGCTGTTGAGGCTCATGGCTAGCCGGGCTGGCGGACGGGCCCCGGGCCGGACGCGCCGACCGCGCCTTGGGCGGTGTAGACCTGGGCCGTCGGCGGCGCGGTCATCTGCTGCCACGCCCCGATCAGGTCGCGGCCGAGGGCGACCGCGTGGGTGAGGGCGAGGTCGAGGTCGTCGCAGGCGGCGCGGGCCTCGCGGGCGGCGGCCTCGACCT
>JAAXJP010000337.1 GCA_012269805.1 Rubrivirga sp. | reverse complement strand
CCCTCTCGGTCATCACCAGCCGGGCGCTGCCGGACGTCCGCGACGGCCTCAAGCCGGTCCAGCGGCGGATCCTGTACGCCATGTACACGAACCTCCGGCTCGGGCCGGAGTCGCGGCACCGCAAGAGCGCGACCATCGTCGGCGAGACGATGGGCAAGTACCACCCCCACGGCGACACGGCCATCTACGACGCGATGGTCCGGATGGCGCAGGACTGGTCGCTCCGCGCGCCGCTCGTCGACGGGCAGGGCAACTTCGGGAGCCTCGACGGCGACAGCCCCGCGGCCATGCGTTACACGGAGGCCCGCCTCCGCGCGCTCGGCGCCGAGCTGCTCCGCGAGATCAAACAGGACACGGTCGCCTTCCGGCCGACCTACGACGGCCAGCTGTTCGAGCCGGTCGTGCTGCCGTCGCCGGTCCCCAACTTCCTCATCAACGGGGCGACCGGCATCGCGGTCGGGATGGCGACGAACGTGCCGCCGCACAACCTCGGCGAGGTCGTCGACGCGTGCCTGGCGCTCATCAAGAGCCCGAACGCCCGCCTCGACACGCTGCTGGGCCACGTCCAGGGCCCCGACTTCCCGACGGGCGGGCGGATCCTCAACACGCCCGAGGAGATCGCCGCGATCTACGAGTCCGGCGAGGGCGCCATCGACCTCCGCGGCGAGTACGAGACCGAGGGCAAGTCGACCGCCATCATCACGTCGATCCCGTACGCGGTCACCAAGGCCGACCTGATCGAGAAGATCGCCGACCACATCCGGCAGGGGAAGGTGCCCCAGATCGTCGACGTCCGCGACGAGTCGACGGAGGACGTCCGGATCGTGCTCGAGATCAAGCGCGGGGCCTCGGCCGAGGCGGCCATGGCGTACCTCTTTAAGCACACGCCGCTCCAGAGCCGCTTCCACGTCAACCTCACGGCGCTCGTCCCGACCGACAACCCGGAGGTCGCGGCGCCGCAGAAGGTCGACCTCCGGACGGCGCTCCGGCACTTCCTCGACTTCCGCCTCGAGGTCGTCACGCGGCGCCTCGAGCACGAGCTCCGGGCCCTCGAGAAGCGGATCCACATCCTCAAGGGCTTCGCCATCATCTTCGACGCGCTCGACGAGGCGATCAAGCTGATCCGCTCGTCGAAAAACAAGGCCGACGCGAACGGCCGCCTCCGCCACCGCTTCGGCCTCGACGAGGAGCAGGCCGACGCCGTCCTCGAGATCAAGCTCTACCGGCTCGCCCGGATGGAGATCGACGCGATCCTCGAGGAGCTCGCCGCCAAGGAGAAGCGGGCCCAGGAGATCCGCCAGCTCCTCAAAAGCGAAAAGGGCCGCTGGAAGATCGTCCGGACGGAGCTCCGCGAGATCAAAAAGCGCTACGCGGACGACCGGCGGACCAAGATCTCGGGGCCAGACGCCGTGGTCGAGTACGCGGCCGAGGACTACATCATCAAGGAGGACGTCTACGTCATCGTGACGAAGGACGGCTGGGTCAAGCGCCAGCGCTCCTACACCGACCTCGACGCGATCCGCGTGCGCGAGGGCGACCGCGTGCTCTACGCCCTCGCGGCCTCGACGCGCGCCACGATCGGGTTCTTCTCGTCGGCCGGCCGGTGCTACACGATCCGCGTCGACGACCTCCCGCAGACGACGGGCTACGGCGACCCGGTCCAGAAGTACTTCGACTTCGCGGACCGTGAGACGGTCGTGGGCGTCGCGAGCTTCGACGCCCGCGTGATGCCGGTCGGGGTGCCCGAGGTCAACGGGGTCCCGCAGCCGGAGCTGTTCCAGGGCGACGGCGCACCGCCCGCTAGCGACGTGACGGTCGGGCCGTACCTCGTGGCCGTCTCGACGGACGGGTTGGCGGTCCGGCTCGAGACCGAGTCGTTCGTCGAGCCGTCGAACAAGAACGGCCGCGTGGTCATGCGGCTGGCGGCGGGCCAGCGCGTCGTGAACGCCGAGGTCTGCTCGGGGTCGGAGAACGTGTGCCTCGCCTCGAAGCAGGGCCGCGCGCTGATCTTCCCGGTTCCGCAGGTCCCCGTGTTCAAGAGCGCGGCGAAGGGCGTCATCGCGATGCGCCTCGAAGCCAAGGACGACCGCGTCCTCGGCATGGCCGTCTCCGACGCCGCGCGCCGCGGGCTGGAGGTCGAGACGAGCCGCGGCCGCGAGGAGACCGTCCGGACGACGAAGTTCGAGGTGACGAACCGGGGCAACAAGGGGGCGACGATCATCAGCCGGGGCACGCTCAAGGCGGCCACGCCGGACCCCGTCGAGCTCCACCTGCCCGGCCGCGAGACGTAGCCGCTCCGCCCGCCTCGGTGGCGACGCCGAGGCGGGCAGTCCGAGAGGCGCCGCGCGCGAAGCGGGTCGGAGGCGGCCGAGCGGCCGTGGCTCAGGGCGTCGACACGCCCGGCGTCCGCTGCTCCCCGGTCACCTCGAAGTGCAGCATCATCCCCGAGTGGAGGTGCTCCGCGATGTGGCAGTGCGCCATCCACTGCCCGGGGTTCGTCATGTCGACGAGGATGTCCATCGTGGAGCCGACCGGGACGATGGCCGTGTCCTTCCACACGAGGTTCGGGTTCGGCACGCCGTCCACCGAGACGACCAGGAACCGCTGGCCGTGGACGTGGAACGGGTGGTGCATCGGGTGGAAGCTCTCGGGGTCGTTGAACAGCCGGATCTTGACCACGTCGCCGGTCTCGAAGGACCAGTGGATGTCCATGTTCTCCTGGCCGGTCTCGGCGTCGCGGAGGACCCAGGTGACCTGCTCTGCCGTCGACAACCAGTTCATCATGGGCATCGCGTCGTTCCACTCGATGGGCGGCTTGTAGAGCGTGTCGGCCTCCATCATGCGGACCGTCGAGAGCGGAAGGCCCCGGTGCCGCAGGGTCAGGGTGAGCGCGTGGTCGGGCGCGCGGTCGAAGTGCGGGCGGAAGCGCTCGACGTCCGCGGCCACGTCGTCGTTGGCGCGGAGCGTCTCGAAAGCCGCGCGGTGGTCGGGCGCGGCGGGGGTGTCGGCGACGGCGACGGTCCCGAGCGTGTCGACGTGGGGGTAGAATTCGCCCCGGAAGTGGTCGATGGCCTGGATCGTGTTTGTGAGCGCGCCCGGGCCGGGCTCGTCGAACATCACCTCCACGACGTAGCGCTCGGCGGGCGCGATCACGACCGACCCGACCCGCTCCTCGCGTTCGTACTTCGACACGTCGGAGGCGACGATCTTGATCGGCGCGCCGCCGAAGACTACGTTGAAGGTCCGCGAGTTGGCGACGTTCGTGAGGTAGAACCGGACGACCTCGCCGCGGTCCACGTCGAGTCGGTAGTCGGTCGTGCCGTTGACGAGCATCACGTTGCCGAAGCGGCCCATGAGCGCGTGCGTCGGCGACTCGTCGCCGTAGGGAAGCAGCCCGGCGCCGTCCATCAGCAGGTCGTCCAGCACGACCACCTCCTCGCGGTGGGCGGGTCCGTAGTAGTCCTCCGCGACGGGGTCCACGAGCAGGTTGCCGTAGAGCCCGAGGTCCTGCTGGAGGTCCTCGCGCATGTGGGGGTGGTACCAGTAGACGCCCGTGTCGGGGAAGACGAGCTCGTAGGTAAACGACTCGCCGGCCTCGACCGGCGCCTGCGTGATTCCCGGGATGCCGTCGAAGCGGTTGTCGAGGCGGAGGCCGTGCCAGTGGACCGTCGTCGGGAGCTCGATGTTGTTGGTGAAGTGGACCGTGACCTTCGAGCCGCGGTCGGCGCGGATGAGCGGACCGGGGTATTGGCGGTTGTAGCCGTACATCACGAACGTCTTGCCCCCGATGGTGCGGCGGACGAGCGAGGCGTCGAGGTGGAGCGTGTCCCCGTCGGCCATCTCCACGACGCGCCGCGGCTCGCCCTCGGGGACATCCATCGGGTCCAGGCCCTCGCCCGCGAGGAACGGTCCGACGGGCGGGAGGGCGTCCATCATGCCCGGCATCATGGGCATGTTGGGATCCATCGGGACCATGCGCCACGCGAGGCTGTCGCCCATCGCGCTCATGTCGTGGCCCGCGTGCATGGAGTGGTCCATGCCGCCGTGGTCCATCCCCTCATGCTCCTGCGCCGCCAGCGGGACGGCGAGCGCGAGCAGGAGGGCGAGGGGGAGAGAGAGGCGCATCGCGGGGTCGTTCGGGCAGTCGGGCCCGCCTCGGCGCCGAGG
>JAAXJP010000632.1 GCA_012269805.1 Rubrivirga sp. | reverse complement strand
GATCACGTCGTCACGCTCCACCTCGTTGAGCGTCTCGTGGAACAGGCCGTCCCACAGACGGAGCGTCACGTCGCCGGTGGCGGCGTGTGCGGCGAGCCACTCCGTCCCGGCTGGGGCCGCGATCGCGTCGGCCGTCCCGTGGAACAGGAACAGCGGCACGTCGAACGCCTCCGGGTGCTGACGCACGCGCTCGCCGGCCCGGAGGATCTCGTAGCCCGTCCGCGCGCGGACGCCGCGGACGGTGTTGAGCGGGTCCTCTTCATACGCCCGCGCGACGGTCGGGTCGTGCGAGAGCTGCGAGAGGTCGACCTTCGACACGGGGACGGCGGGGAGCCAGCGGGCGATGAACGGCGCCAGCTTCTGCAGGAGGGCCGGCGTGTCGTCGGGGAGTTGGATCGCGGGGGACGAGAGGATCACGCCCCGCAGCCCGTCGGTGCCCTTGGTGACGACGTAGGAGGCGACGACGAGCCCGCCCATCGAGTGGCCCATGAGAAACAGCGGCGCGTCGCCGATCCGCTCACGGACGTCGATGAGGTGGGCCTGGACGTCGTCGACGTACTCGGCGAAGTCGTCGACGTGGCCGCGCGTGCCGTGCGACCGACCGTGCCCGCGGAGGTCGAGGGCGTGGACGGCGAACCCGCGCCGCATCAGCGCACTGGCGACGTAGGCGTAGCGCCCGCTGTGCTCGTGGATGCCGTGGACGAGGGCGACGACGCCGCGGACCGGCCCGTCCGGTGTCCACTGCCGCGTGAACAGCGTGACGTCGTCGGGCGCGATGAGGGAACCGATCTCGTGGGTCATGGATCGCCGGGTCGTCCGGCAAGGTATCGACACCATGACCGTCCTCGACTCCACCCCCGACCCCGCCGACCTTCTCGCCGCGCTCGACCAGCAGGTCCGTGACCTCCAGGACGCCGGCGGCGAGGCCCACGCGATCCTCGTCGGCCCCGAGGCCTACGAGACGCTCAAGACCGCCGTCGCCGAACGGTTCGGCCGCGAGCGGGCCGACCTCGGCCAGTACCAGTGGGTGCCGGTCGTCGTCGACCCGTTCCGAGGCGGGCGGGTCTGCGTCGTGCCCCCGCCGCGCGACGTCTCGGCCGGCGTGCGAGCCGAGCGGGACGTGAGTTAACCCCGCCCCGTCCGCTTCGGCGCCGAGGCGGAGGAGCCCCACCGTCCGAATTGACGCCATCCGGCCAGCCCTAGGAACCCCGACCTCCCTCCCATGAAAGCCACTTGGAACGGCGTGACGATCGCCGAAAGTGACGACACCGTCGTCGTCGAGGGCAACCACTACTTCCCGCCCGAGTCTCTGAACCGCCGGTACCTCCGCGAATCCGACCACACGACGGTGTGCCCGTGGAAGGGGGTGGCGGGCTACTATGACGTGGTCGTGGACGGCGAGGCCAGCGAGAACGCGGCTTGGGTCTACCGCGAGCCGAAGGAGGCGGCGTCCGAAATCCGGGACCACGTGGCCTTCTGGAAGGGCGTCGAGGTCGAGGAATAGCGCCGTCCGCGAAGGTCTCGCGAACGGAGTTCCCGCGAACTCCCCACCGGGGGAACCCTGGAATGGGTGGGGCCGGCGTTAGCTTGCACGCTGTCGCTTCCGGCACTGTGCGCCCGTACCGCCTCGCTTTCGTCCGCCGTCTCGTCGCCGCGATCCTCGTCGCGTCGCTGGGGCTGCCGCTCGTCCCCGCCGTGGGGGCGCAGGGTGGGGCGCCGTCGCTCGTCGTCGTCCTCGACGACGCGGAGGCGTTTGAGCAGGCCCTCGCCGCGGCCCGCGCCGCGGCGCCCGGATCCGCCCCGCTCGCCGTCTTTGCCGAGACCTACGCCGACGCGGTCGGCGACGTCTCGGTCGAAGCGCTGGTCCAGATGCTCGGGCAGTCGTCGCTGTCGGGCGTCCTTCCGCCGGCCCACGACGAGGCGGTAGCCTCCTCGAAGCTGGCCACGCCCGCCTCGGCGTCCGCCGTGGCCCTGTCGTCGGGTGCCGCCCTCGACGCCCCGGCCACGTCCGTCGGTGACGCCGCCGTGGCGGACGATGACGTGCCGCCGCGCCCGGTGGCCCCGTCCGCGCGCCCGCGTGCGCCCTAGGTAGCCGGTCGGCCTCTCGGCCGGCCCCGAACCGTCTCTCGTTTCGCGCCTCTCCGAAGGGGAGGGGCGCCGTCCCACGATCCCAACCCGGCGTCCGCCTGGGCGCCCGATTCCTATGCAAGGCACCGGCTTCAAACTCTTCGCCGTCGGCGCGCTGCTGTTCATCTCCCTGTGGCAGCTGTTCCCGACGATCCAGAACTCCCTCAACAACCGCGACCTCGCCGCGATGGACCCCGCCGAGCGCGAGGCCTACGAGGCTGAAAACGCGGACGACCTCCAGGCGACCTCCGAGGAGGCCCTCAAGCTCGGCCTCGACCTCCAGGGCGGCATGCACGTCACGCTCGAGGTCGGCACCGGCGCGCTCCTCCGCGAGCTGGCCGGCAACCGGACCGACGACACGTTCGACGCCGCGCTGGCGTCGGCCACGGAGGCGTCGGTCACGTCCGACCAGGACTTCGTCACGCTCTTCGCGGACGCCATCGAGGACGAGCGGGCCGGCACGCGGCTCGCCCGCTACTTCCGCAACGCCGACGCCGACATCACGGCGCGCTCCGAGAACGACGCCGTCATCGCGTACCTCCAGGAGGAGGTCGAGGAGGCGCTCGTCCGCGCCGAGGAGATCATCCGGCAGCGGATCGACCGCTTCGGCGTGACCGAGCCGCTCATCCAGCGGCAGGGCACCTCCCGCATCGTCGTCGAGCTCCCGGGCGTCGACGACGAGGAGCGCGTCCGCGAGCTCCTCAAGGGCACGGCCCAGCTCACGTTCCACCTCGCGCCGCCGACGGCCGAGATCCAGCAGGCCGCAACGAACCTGTTCGCCTACTACGAGAACGGCGGCGAGGAGCTCGAGGCCGACACGACCGCGACGACCGACGTCGACACGACGGCCACGGAGGTCGCCTCGGCCGACGCCGACACCGCCGACGTCCTCGACCTCGGCGACATCACGGCCGGGGGCGACGAGGCCGCCCAGGCCGGCGGCAACCCGCTCGCGGCCGTCCTCCAGCGGATCCAGGTCGACCCCTCGTCGAACTCGCCCATCGTCGGGCAGGTCGCCGAGGGCGACACGGCCGAGGTCTCGCGGCTCCTCGCCGCTCCGGGCGCTCAGCGGCTCATCCCGCCGGGCGTCGACTTCCTGTTCACGGCCGGCCCCGACGCCGGCGTGACGGCCGACGGCGAGGGCGTCCACTACCTCGTCGCCGTCAACGAGCGCGTCGAGCTCCAGGGCGAGGTCATCACCGACGCCGGCCCGGACTTCGACCCGTACACGAACGCCCCGCAGGTCTCGATCACGATGGACGGCGTCGGCGCGAGCCGCTGGAGCCAGATCACGGGCGCCAACCGGAACAAGCCCGTCGTCATCGTCCTCGACAACCTCGTCTACACGTTCCCGACCATCAACGAGCGGATCCCGAACGGGCGGACGCAGATCACGGGCAACTTCAGCCGCCAGGAGGTCGACGACATCGTGACGGTCCTGAAGTCGGGCGCGCTCCCGGCCCCGGTCTCGATCGTCGAGGAGCGGACGGTCGGGCCGAGCCTCGGCGAGGCCTCCATCCGCGCCGGCACCCGGGCGCTCCTCGTGGGCTTCCTGCTCGTGTGCGTGTTCATGGCGATCTACTACCGCGGCGCCGGCCTCGTGGCCAACGTGGCGCTGCTCCTGAACGTCCTGTTCATCTTCGGCGTCCTCGCCAGCTTCGGCGCCACGCTGACGCTGCCGGGCATGGCCGGCATCCTCCTCACGATCGGCATGGCGGTCGACGCCAACGTGCTCATCTTCGAGCGCATCCGGGAGGAGATGGAGTCCGGCAAGACGCTGAAGGCGGCCGTCGACGGCGGCTTCGCGAAGGCCCTCTCGGCCATCGCCGACGCCAACATCACGACGTTCCTCATCGGCGTGATCCTGTTCTCGTTCGGCGTCGGCCCGATCCAGGGCTTCGCCGTGACGCTCATGGCCGGCATCCTCACGTCGCTGTTCACGGCGCTCGTCGTGACCCGCCTCATCATCGACTACCTCGTCCAGGAGCGCGGCGTCAAGGTCGCGTTTGGCTGAGAGGGACCGGGGGCGCCGGGCGGTCTACCTGC
>JAAXJP010000331.1 GCA_012269805.1 Rubrivirga sp. | reverse complement strand
CCTCAACGTTCAACGGGTTACGTCGTGTGGTGCGGCCGTCCCGCCGCGCCGTCGGGGGCGGCGCGGCGGAGTCAGAGCGCGAGGCTCGGCGTCGCGCCGACGGACAGGTCGGAGGTCTCGCCGGCGGCCCACTTGTAGGCGGCCGTAACGGCGATCATCGCCGCGTTGTCGACCGAGTGCGCGAGGTCCGGCACGAACACGTCGAACCCGTCCGCGTCGCCCGCCTCGGCGATGGCCCGGCGGAGGCCGGAGTTGGCCGACACGCCGCCCACGACGGCGACGGCTCGCACGCCCGTCTCCTCGACCGCCTGACGGACGCCCTCGACGAGCGACGCGACCACGACGCGCTGGAACGACGCCGCCACGTCGGCGCGGTGGCGATCCAGCACGGCGGCCCGGTCCGCCTCGGCCACGTCGGCGAGCCAGTAGCGGACGGCCGTCTTGATGCCGGAGAACGAGAGGTCGAAGAGGGCGGCCCCACGGCGGCCCTTCGGCCCGAGGCGCGGCGACGGGAGGTTGAGGAACGTCGCGTCGCCCCTAGAGGCGAGCCGGTCGATGTGGGGGCCGCCGGGGTAGCCCAGCCCGAGGAGCTTGGCCACCTTGTCGAACGCCTCGCCGGCCGCGTCGTCGCGCGTCCGCCCGAGCTCCTCGTGCGCGAAGCCTTCGCGGACGAGCGTCAGGAGCGTGTGGCCACCCGAGACGGGCAGGCACAGGAACGGGAGCGGCGGTCGCGGCGCGTCGATCATCACCGAGTAGACGGGGCCTTCGAGGTGGTTCACCCCGAGGAGCGGCAGCCCACGGCCGAGCGCGATCCCCTTGGCGGCGCTCAGCCCCACGAGCAGGGACCCGGCCAGCCCCGGCCCGACCGTCACCGCGACGGCGCCGAGGTCGGCCATCCCGAGCTCGGCTTCCTGCAGCGCCGCCTCGATCGTCGGGACGATGAGCCGCTCGTGGGCCCGGCTCGCGTGCTCGGGCACGACGCCGCCGAACCCCTCGTGGACCCGCTGCCCGGCGACGACGCTCGACGCCAACCGCCCGGCGGCCCAGACGGCGGCGGCCGTGTCATCGCACGACGTCTCGATGGCGAGGATGGGCGGGAGGTCGGGCGGGGTCACGGGTGCGGAGGGCAGCGGGGGAGAGGTACGACCGGGACGCGGCGGGTGTCCGTGAGGTCCCGCGAGATTCCTCAGCGGATCGTCTCCCGTCGCTCGTCGTTGCCGATCCTGCCCCCTGATCTCCTGCCCCCCGGACCCCTGAAGCTCTACGTCACGATCATCCTCGACGGTGCCGGCGTCGGCGACGCGCCCGACGCCGAGGCCTACGGCGACGCCGGGTCCGACACGCTCGGTCACGTCGTCCGCCAGCAGCGCCCGTCGCTCCCGAACCTCACACGCTGGGGCCTCGGCCGCCTCGTCGACGGCCTCCCCGAGGCGGAGGCCCCCGCGGCGGCGTGGGGGCGGATGACGGAACGCGCCGCCGGCAAGGACTCGACGACGGGCCACTGGGCGCTCGCCGGCCTCGTCCTCGAGCAGCCGTTCCCGACCTACCCCGACGGCTTCCCGGACGGTGTGATCGACGCGTTCTGCGAGCGCGCCGGGGTCGACGGCGTCCTCGGCAACAAGCCCGCATCTGGCACGGCCATCATCGCCGAGCTGGGAGAGGAGCACGAGCGGACCGGCCGACCCATCGTCTACACGTCGGCCGACAGCGTCTTCCAGATCGCTGCGCACGTGGACGTGATCCCGCTCGACGAGCAGTACCGGCTGTGCCAGGTCGCCCGCGACGAGGTGATGGTGGGCGAGCACGCCGTCGGGCGCGTCATCGCGCGGCCGTTCAGCGGCGAGGCCGGTGCCTACGAGCGGATCTCCGCCAAGCGGAAAGACTTCTCGCTCCTGCCATCGGGCCCGACGCTCCTCGACCAGCTTCAGGGCGCGGGCGTGCGGACCGTGTGCGTGGGGAAGGTGGCGTCGCTCTTCGGCGGGCAGGGCGTGGACGAGGAGATCAAAACGGCCGGCAACGACGACGGCGTCGAGAAGACGCTCGCCGCCATCCGCGAGGCCGTGGCGTCGGGCGCGCCGACGTTCGTCTGGACGAACCTCGTCGACTTCGACGAGCTCTACGGCCACCGCTCCGACGCCGAGGGGTACGCCCGCGCGCTCGAGGCCTTCGACGCCGCGCTCCCCGAGTTGGAGGCCGCGCTCCCCGACGGCGCCGTCCTCACGCTCACGGCCGACCACGGCAACGACCCGACGTACCCCGGCTCCGACCACACGCGCGAGCGCGTCCCGGTCCTCCGGTTCGTAAAGGGGGACGCTGGCGGCGGCGACCTCGGCACGCACCCCACGTTCGCCGCCCACGCGGCCGACGTGGCCGCCCTCCTCGGCGTGGCCTGGGACGGCCCCGGCGCGCCGCTGGCCGGCTGACTCCGCCCGCCTCGGTCGGTCCCCGGAGGGGCCGAGGCGGGGCTACCCGGCGGGCTCGGCCTCGGCGCGCGCGGCGGCCACCTTCTGGCGCACCGACCGGACCGTGCTCCACGCCCCGCCAGCGACGAGGAGCGCGACGAACGCGTACACCCACGCCGGCACGTTCCGCCCGACCACGATGAGATACAGGTAGGCCGAGACGAAAAAGAACCCGGCCGCGAGCGCGGGCACGGCGACGCTCCGCCCGCGCCGCGCGTTGCGGACGAGCCACGCGACGGACGCCGTGAAAAACGGGATCGCGCCGACGTAGATCGCCCCGAAGACGAGCGGGTTCACGCCGTACGCGGCGCCGAGGCCGAAGAACCAGTCGCGGAGGGCGTCGAACATCGGGAGGGGGCGGGGGGTATGCTAGAGGCCCGCTCCGCCCTCGCTCTTACGCCCGTGCCCAAGACGCTCGCCGACCTCCCGACCCGCGAGACGCTGGGCGACACGCTCGGGATGGAGGTCGTGGAGGCCTCACCCGAGCGGGTCGTCATGACGATGCCGGTCGAGCCGCGCCACCACCAGCCGCTCGGGTACCTCCACGGCGGCGCCAGCGTGGCCCTCGCCGAGACCGTGGTCAGCGTCGGGGCCTACCTCGCGGCGCCCGACGGGCACACGGCGTTCGGCCAGGAGATCAACGCGAACCACCTCCGCTCGATGCGGTCGGGCCGGCTCACGGCCACGGGCGCGCCGATCCACGTCGGGCGGACGAGCCAGGTGTGGGGGGTCGAGATCTGCGACGACGACGGCCGGCTCGTGTGCGTCAGCCGGTGCACGGTCGCGGTCGTCCCCCTCCGGGCGGAGGGGACCGGGGCGTGAGGGCGGCCGAGGTCCTCGACCGGCTGGCGGCGGCGCGGAGCGCCGACGTCGAGGTGTGGGCCGGCGACGGGTGGCACGGCTCGGGGACCGGCGCCGTCCGGGTCGAGCGCGACGGCGACGCGCTCGTGGTCTCCGAGGCCGGCGTGTGGGGCCCCGACGGGTCGCGCCCGATGCGCTGGCGGGCCTCGTCGCGATGGCGCCTCGACGGCGACGCGCTCGCCGTCGAGCACGTCCGCCAGGGGGTCCCCGCCGCGGCCGTCCTCGACGGCGACGGCGCGCGCTGGGCGGCCCGCGCTCCCCACGCCTGCGGGGCCGACTGGTACTCCGTCGATCTCACCCTGGAGGCCGACGCGGTCGTGGTCACGTGGACCGCCCGCGGACCCAAAAAGGACGACCGGATCACGACGCGCTACGCCTGAGAGCCTGTTTGGTGGGGGAGGTACGCAGACGGCTCCTGAAGTCCTCGCCTTCCCCCGTTTGCGAGGACTCGAGCGGCCTCAGCCCTCACGCGTGAGCGGTCGCCTCAGCCTTGCGTTCGGCCGGGCTCCGGGGGCCGCCAGTGGCCGCCCGGGAGAGGACGACGGCGCCGAGGACGCCGGAGAGGACGGAGGCGGCGAGGATCCCCAGCTTCGCGCTGTCGAGGAGCGGGCCGGCTCCGAACGCGAGGTTCGCGATGAAGGTGGACATCGTGAATCCGATCCCCGTCAGGAAGCTCACTCCCAGCACGTGCGTCCACGTCACACCGGAGGGGAGCGCGGCCAGCCCGACCTTGACGGCCACGAAGGCCAGGAGCAAAATGCCGATCGGCTTGCCGGCGACGAGCCCAACCATGATCCCGAGCGCGACGGGGTCGGTGAGCAGCCCGAGCGCCCCGGCCCCGAGCCCGACGCCGG
>JAAXJP010000098.1 GCA_012269805.1 Rubrivirga sp. | reverse complement strand
TCGGCCCTGGCCCAGACGCCGGCCGACACGACCGACATGCCCTCGACGCCGGCCGACTCCGCCGCCTCGGACACGACCGTGGTCGTGATCGAGCTCGACCCGGAGCGCGCCCGCGGCCTGTACGACGAAGGCGTCTCCCTCCTCCGCGACCGCGACTTTGCCGCGGCGCTCCCGCTTTTCGACGAAGCCCTCGTCTATAACCCTGAGTACCCGGCCGCCGCGCTCGGGCGCGCCCAGGCCCTCGTCGGGCAGCGGATGCTGACGGACGCGCAGGCCGCCTACAACCTCGCCATCGAGCTCGCCGACCGCTCGGACGCCTCGAACGCCGCCAGCATCAAGCAGACCGCCGAGAACCAGGTCGCCCAGGTCAACCAGGCCCTCGAGAACCAGGCCGCTGCCCAGGCCGCCGCCCAGGCCGAGGCCGACGCGCAGGCCGCCGCCGGCGCCACCGCCGAGAAGGTGAACCAGGCCACGCAGATGCTCGCCGGCAACGAGGTCTCCTTCGAGCAGGCCAGCGAGGCCTACGCGCTCCTCGAGCAGGCCCGGCTGGACGGCTACGACCCGAACCAGGTCGCCTTCTTCTACGCCAAGGCCCTCAACGCCATGGAGCGTGGCGCCGACGCCATCCCGTACGCCGAGGCGGCCGTCGAGCAGGCGTCGGGTCAGGAGGACCCGTCGGGCGTCTACATCCAGCTCGGCCTCGCCCACATGGGCGCTGGGAACACCGACGAGGCCCGCGCGGCCTTCGAGGCGGTCCAGGAAGGCCAGGCCTGGCACGGCTGGGCGCAGCACTACATCGGCCAGCTCGACGCGCAGGGCTAAGCCCTCGCCGCCGGACACGCGAGCGCCGCGCTGGGGACGTCCCCCGGCGCGGCGCTCGTCCGTTTCGCTCGGTCCATCCGGGTCGTCGTCAGACGATGCGCCGGTGGCCGAGCCACCAGATCAGGACCAGCAGGAGGATCGGCGCGAGGAGGCTCACGTACACGAGCCACTCGAGGCCGACGCCGTAGCCCTCAGGAGTCGGGGCGAGGAGGGCGAGGAGAGGGAGCATCGGGGCGAGGGGGTAGCTTGGCTGAAAGCTACGCCGCTCCCCCGCCTCCGATCCGCCGTGCCCGTCGCCGCCACCGCCCAGGTCCACCCCGCCGCCACCGTCGCCGACGACGCCGAGGTCGGCCACTTCAGCGTGATCGGCGAGGGCGCCGTCCTGGGGTCCGATGTCGTGATCGGGCACCACGTCGTGATTCACGACGGGTCTCGGCTCGGAGACGGCGTGCGGGTCGATGACCATGCCGTGATCGGGAAGCGGCCGAGGCGGTCGCCTCGGAGCGCGACGACGGCCGCGGCGCCCGAGCTCCCGCCGGCAGAAGTCGGCGAGCGGACGATGATCGGGACGGGCGCCGTCGTCTACCGGGGGGCGACGCTCGGAGACCGCGTCCTCGTCGCCGACCTCGCGACGGTCCGCGAGCGCGTGACCGTGGGCGAGGAGACGATCGTCGGCCGCGGCGTGGCGATCGAGAACGACACGAGCGTCGGTCGGCGGTGCAAGCTGGAGACGAACGCCTACCTCACCGCTTACTCGACGGTCGAGGACGACGTGTTCGTGGCCCCGGGCGTGCTGACGAGCAACGACGACTACATCGGCCGGACCGAGGCGCGGAAGGCGGCGTTCGCCGGCCCGACGATCCGCGAGGGCGCCCGCCTCGGCGTCGGCGCGGTGGTCCTGCCGGGCCGCGAGGTGGAGGGCGAGGCCGTCGTGGGCGCGGGCGCTGTCCTCACCGGGACCGCCCGCACGCGGCGCGTCCACGTCGGCGTGCCGGCCCGGGACGTGCGGGCGGTGGCCCCGGAGCAGCTCCGGGAGAACGGCGGCTGAATCGGCTGGAAGGCCCCTCAAGGCGGAAAAGGAGACGGCGATCCGCCCCAGCGCTTCACCGTCTCCGCGGCCACGCCCGGCTACCTTCGGGGCACGCCACCGCTCCCCTCATGGACCTCCAGATGGTCGATCTGCGCGCGCAGATCGAGGCTACCCGCCCCGAGATCGACGCCGCCATCGCCGCCGTGCTCGACCGGGGCGCGTTCGTGCGCGGCCCGTTCGTCGCCGACTTCGAAGCCGAGCTCGCCGCGTACGTCGCCGGCCTCGGAAGCGACGCCGAGGTGTTCGCGCTCGGCGTCGGGAATGGGACCGACGCGCTCCAGATTGCGCTCATGGCCCTCGACGTCGGGCCGGGGGACGAGGTCATCTGCCCGTCGTTCACGTTCGTGGCGACCGCCGAAGCCGCGGCGCTCCTCGGCGCCACGCCCGTCTTCGTCGACATCGACCCGGAGACGTTCAACCTCGACCCGGAGGCGCTGCGCCGCGCGCTCAGCACGCGGACGAAGGCCGTCGTCCCGGTCCACCTGTTCGGGCAGTGTGCGGACACGACCGCGATCCGCGCCGTCTGCGACCCGGTGGGCGTCCCGGTGGTCGAGGACATGGCGCAGGCCGTCGGGGCGACGTGGAAGGGCCGGCCGGCCGGGACGCTCGGCGCGCTCGGCTGCCTCTCGTTCTACCCGTCGAAGAACCTCGGCGCGTTCGGCGACGGCGGCGCCATCGTCACGACCGACGCGACGTTGGCCGAGCGCGTCCGCCAGATCGCGAATCACGGGGCCGCGCGGAAGTACCACCACACGGCGGTCGGGGTGAACAGCCGGCTCGACGCGATCCAGGCGTCGATCCTGTCGGTCCACCTCCGCCACCTGCCCGCGTGGACCGAGGCCCGTCGTGCCGCCGCCGCGATGTACGACGACGCGTTCTCCGGGATCGAGGGCGTCGTCCGTCCCGTCCGCGCGCCCCAGGCCCACCACGTGTTCCACCAGTACACCGTCCGCGTGCCGGCCGAGCTGCGCGACGGGCTCGCCGCCGACCTGAGAGCCCGCGGCGTCCCGACGATGATCTACTACCCGGAGCCGATCCACCGGATGCCGCCGTACGCCAGCGGCACCGACCTCCCGGAGACCGACCGGGCCTGCCGCGAGGTCCTCTCGCTCCCGATGCACCCGCACCTCACGGCCGGCCAGGTCGCGTTCGTCGCCGACGCCGTCCGCCAGTCGCTCGCCCCCGTGGCCGCCTAGATGTCGTCGTTCTCGTTTACCGACGCCGTTCGCGTTGGGCAGATCGGCGTCGGCCGCTGGGGCCGGAACCTGCTCCGCAACCTCGCCGCGCTCGACGCGGCGGAGGTCGTCGCCGTGTGCGACCCCTCGGACCCCGCGCTCGCCGAGGCCGCCCGCCTCGCGCCCGGCGCCCGGGCCGTCCGCAACGCCGTGAGCGTCCTCGGCGACGACGCCGTCGAGGCGGTCGTGATCGCGACCGAGACGCCCCTCCACGTCGAGATGGCCGAGGCCGCGCTGGCGGCCGGGAAGCACGTGTTCGTTGAGAAGCCCCTCGCCCAAACGGTCGAGGAGGCCGAGCGGCTCGTCCGGCTCGCGGAGGCGCACGACCGGCGGCTGATGGTCGGCCACCTGCTCCGGTACCACCCGGCGTTCCGCCACGTCGAGGCGCTCGCCGAGGCGGGCGACCTCGGTGAGATCCGCTACCTCTACAGCGTCCGCGTCAACCTCGGCGTCGTCCGCCAGCGGGAAAACGCGTTCGACAGCCTGGCCCCGCACGACCTCGCCGTCGCGCGGGCGTTCCTGGGCGACGCGGTCGCGGTGACGGCGCAGGGGCGGGCGATCCTCCAGGAGGGCGTCGAGGACGTCGTGTTCGCGACGGTCGAGTACGCCGGCGGCGCGCTCGCCCACCTCCACTGCTCGTGGCTCGACCCGCACAAGATTCGCCGGACGACGTGGGTCGGGAGCCGCCAGATGGCCGTCCTCGACGACATGGAGCCGGCTGAGAAGGTCCGCGTCTACGACAACGGCGGCGACACGGTCGAGGGCGCGACGGACCTCGCCGGCGCCCTCGCGGTGCGGACGGGCGACATCGCGGTGCCGCGGATCCCCGCCGCCGAGCCGCTCCGGCTCGAGTGCCGGGAGTTCCTCGACGCCATCCGCGAGCACCGGCCGCCGCGGACCGACGGCGTGGACGGCCTGGAAGTCGTCCGTGTGCTAGAGGCGGCGAAGACGTCGCTCCGCGAGGGCCGTCGGGTCGAGATCGCCCGCTAGCGCCCTCCTCCCTGGCGCCGAGGCGGGCCGAGCCGACCGCGCG
>JAAXJP010000180.1 GCA_012269805.1 Rubrivirga sp. | reverse complement strand
CGCCAGCCCGCCGCGTCTCGCCCGCCCTCCCCGGCACTGCCGAGCGGGGGGCGGGCGTTCGCGGCATCCGGCGGCCCGCCCTTTTCGGGCGTCCGCCACCCCGGCCGGGCTCCGCCCGCGCCGGACGCGAACCGGCTGGAACTCCGCGTTCCACGTCGCGTTCCGCTCCGTCGGCCCCGCTGCGCCAAGCGCGGGGCCTCGGATGCCCGCGTCGCCCGATCCCACCTCGGTCGGCGCCGCCCGGCGACCTCCCCGAGGTCGCGGCCGGGCCCACCAGCATCAGCGGTCATCACACCCCAGGGGTACGCCTTGAGCAACAGCAAGAGCGCGGCGCGACCGGCGCCCAGCGGCGAGAGCACTCGCCAGTCGTTCGCAGACATCGCGCCGGTCCTCGATTTCCCGGACTTCCTCGAGATCCAGCTCCGGTCCTACCACGAGTTCCTCCAGGCCGAGCTCGTCCCCGAGGAGCGGGACCCGGCCAAGGGCCTCGAGGCCACGTTCCGGGAGCACTTCCCGATCACCGACACGCGCGAGCGCTACACGCTCGAGTACCTCCACTTTACGCTGGAGGCGCCCAAGCACTCCATCGAGGAGTGCCTCGCGCAGGGCCTCACGTTCGCCCTCCCGCTCAAGGCGAAACTCCGCCTGAGCGCCAAGGAGGACGAGGACGAGGACGAGCCGGAGGAGGCGATCCAGCAGGACGTCTACCTCGGCAACCTGCCCGTCATGACCGACAAGGGCACGTTCGTCGTCAACGGCGCCGAGCGGGTCATCGTCAGCCAGCTCCACCGGAGCCCGGGCGTCTTCTTCTCGCAGAGCGTCCACCCGAACGGGACCGACCTCTACAGCGCCCGCGTGATCCCCTTCCGGGGGTCGTGGATCGAGTTCTCGACGGACGTCGCGAACGTGATGTGGGCCTACATCGACCGGAAGAAGAAGCTGCCGGTCACGGCCCTCCTCCGCGCGCTCGGCTACTCGTCGGACAGCGAGATCGTCTCGCTCTTCGACCTCGCCGACGAGGAGCCGATCTCGAACAAGAAGGCCTTCGCCAAGCTTGTCGGCCGGACGCTCGCGTCGAGCGTGACCGTCGAGGTCAAGCACGAGGTGATCGACGAGGACACCGGCGAGGTGCTCCAGGAGAACGTCGAGCGCGAGGTGGTCCTCCCGGCCGAGCACGAGCTCACCGAGGACGACTACGGCATGCTCAAGGACGCCGGCGTCGAGTCCGTCATCCTCCGCCGCGAGACGAGCGAGGACGACGAGGACGGGGGGCTCGACATGTCGACGCTCCTCAACACGCTCAAGAAGGACCCGACGCACTCGGAGGAGGAGGCGCTCAAGCACCTCTACGAGACCCTCCGCAGCGCCGAGGCGCCCGACGTCGACGCGGCCCGCGCGCTCCTCGACCGGCTCTTCTTCTCCGACAAGCGCTACGACCTCGGCGCCGTCGGCCGCTACCGCATGAACAAGCGGCTCGGCCTCGACAGCGGCAACGACGCCGTCACGCTGACCAAGGAGGACCTTGTCGCGATCATCACCGAGCTCGTCAAGCTGCTCAACGGCAAGTCGAACGTCGACGACATCGACCACCTCGGCAACCGCCGCGTCCGGACCGTCGGCGAGCAGCTCCAGAGCCAGTTCTCGCTCGGCCTCGCCCGCATGGCGCGGACGATCAAGGAGCGGATGAACCTCCGCGACGCGGACAAATTCACGCCCCAGGACCTGGTCAACGCCCGGACCGTCTCGTCGGTGATCAACACCTTCTTCGGGACGAACCAGCTGAGCCAGTTCATGGACCAGACCAACCCGCTGGCGGAGCTGACGCACAAGCGTCGGATGTCCGCCCTCGGGCCCGGTGGTCTGACGCGTGAGCGCGCCGGCTTCGAGGTCCGCGACGTCCACTACACGCACTACGGCCGGCTCTGCCCGATCGAGACGCCGGAGGGGCCGAACATCGGCCTCATCTCGTCGCTGTGCACCCACGGCGTCGTGAACCAGTTCGGCTTTATCGAGACGCCGTACCGGAAGGTCGTCGACGGCAAAGTCACCGACCAGATCGAGTACCTCTCCGCCGAGGACGAGGACCGCTACACGATCGCCCAGGCCAACGCCCCGCTCAACGACGACGGGACGTACGCCAACGACCTCGTCCGCGCCCGGATCGGCGGCGACGTCCCGCTCGTCTCGCCCGACGAGATCGACTACATGGACGTGGCGCCGAACCAGATCATCTCGCCGGCCGCCTCGCTCATCCCGTTCCTCGAGCACGACGACGCCAACCGCGCGCTGATGGGCTCGAACATGCAGCGCCAGGCGGTGCCGCTGCTCCAGCCGTCCGCGCCGTACGTCGGGACGGGTCTCGAGGGCCGGATCGCGCGCGACAGCCGGGCCATCCTCGTCGCCGAGGGCGACGGCGTGGTCGAGTACGTCGACGCGACCAAGATCACGGTCCGCTACGACGAGACGCCCGAGGACGCCGATGCGGCGTTCGAGGAGCCCGTCCGGACGTACCCGCTCATCAAGTTCCGCCGGACCAACCAGGACACCAACGTCACGCAGAAGCCGCGCGTCGAGGCCGGCATGCGCGTGTCGAAGGGCGACCTGCTGGCCGACGGCGCCTCGACCGAGAAAGGCGAGCTGGCGCTGGGCAAGAACGTCCTCGTGGCGTTCATGCCGTGGAAGGGCTACAACTTCGAGGACGCCATCGTCATCTCGGAGAAGGTGGTCAAGCAGGACATCTTCACCTCGGTCCACATCGAGGAGTTCGACCACCAGGTCCGCGACACGAAGCGCGGCGAGGAGGAGCTCACGCGCGAGATCCCGAACGTCTCCGAGGAGGCGACCAAGGACCTCGACGAGCGCGGGATCGTCCGCGTCGGCGCCGAGATCAACCCCGGCGACATCATCGTCGGCAAGATCACGCCGAAGGGCGAGACCGACCCGACGCCGGAGGAGAAGCTGCTCCGGGCCATCTTCGGCGACAAGGCCGGCGACGTCAAGGACGCCAGCCTCAAGGCCAAGCCGGGCATGAACGGCATCGTCATCGACACGATGCTCTTCAGCCGCCGCAAGACCGACGCCATCACGAAGAAGGCCGAGGAGAAGCGGCTCGAGGAGATCAAGCGCCAGCTCGACCGCGAGGTCGACGCGCTCCAGCAGTCGTTCTACGAGCGGTTCTTCGGGCTCATCGGCGCGAAGCAGGCCGGCGCGGCCATCGAGCTCCGCGACGGGACCGTCGTGATCTCCGAGGGCGCCAAGTACACCAAGACGGCGTTCAAGGAGATCGAGCCGGCGGACCTCAAGATCCGCCAGGAGTACACCAACGACGACGACACGAACCGGCAGGCTTGGAAGCTCCTCGCCAACTACCAGCGGCGGCACCAGGAGGTGACCGGCGCGGCCGAGCAGGAGGAGTACCGGATCCAGATGGGCGACGAGCTGCCCCCGGGCATCGTCCAGCTGGCGAAGGTCTACGTGGCCAAGAAGCGGAAGCTCCAGGTCGGCGACAAGATGGCCGGCCGCCACGGCAACAAGGGCGTCGTCGCCAAGATCGTCCCCGAGGAGGACATGCCGTTCCTCGAGGACGGGACGCCGGTCGACATCTGCCTCAACCCGCTGGGCGTGCCGTCGCGCATGAACCTGGGCCAGATCTTCGAGACGCTCCTCGGCTGGGCCGGCTCCAAGCTCGGCGAGACCTACGCCACCCCGGCCTTCGACGGCGCGTCCATGGACGACATCGCCCAGAAGCTCCGCGAGGCGGGCCTCCCCGAGGACGGCCGCGTCCAGCTCTACGACGGCCAGACGGGCAACCCGTTCGACCAGAAGACGACGGTCGGGCAGATCTACATGCTCAAGCTGTCGCACCTGGTCGACGACAAGATCCACGCCCGGTCCATCGGGCCCTACAGCCTCATCACGCAGCAGCCGCTCGGCGGCAAGGCCCAGTTCGGCGGCCAGCGCTTCGGCGAGATGGAGGTGTGGGCGCTCTACGCCTACGGCGCCTCGAACGTCCTCCGCGAGCTCCTGACCGTCAAGTCCGACGACGTCCAGGGCCGCTCGAAGGCCTACGAGGCCATCGTCAAGGGCGACAACCTCCCCGAGCCCAGCGTGCCCGAGTCGTTCAACGTCCTGCTCCGCGAGATGCAGGGTCTCGGCCTCGAAGTCAAGATCGATTAGGGGG
>JAAXJP010000549.1 GCA_012269805.1 Rubrivirga sp. | reverse complement strand
CTACCCCTCCGCCCTCCTCTCTTCCCCTCCTTGGGGACGGGGGCGGGTCTCGCTAAAAGCCGAGGCCGAGCGTGAACCGCTGCGTCGCGCCGAGCCGGCTGCCGTGGTCGGCCCAGGCATAGTCGAAGGCGAAGTCGAACCCGGAGACGCGGTACTTGAGGCCGCCCCCGACGCGGAGGCCGCCCTCGGCGTCCTCCATGAAGAGGTCTTGGTAGCCGGCCCGCGCGAAGACGAGGTCCGCGTAGGACCACTCGCCGCCGACCGAGACGCTGTTGCTGTTGTCGCTCGGCTGGTAGGCGTCGGCGGCGAGCACGAGGCGGCTGTCGCCGAGCTGGACCGGGTAGCTCATCCCGACGCGGAAAAAGACCGGGAGCGCGAACTCCTCGGTCTCGAGCGCGGCCGGGAGGTTGTCGTTGTCGCCGAAGACGTCGGGGTCCTGGTCGTAGCGGATCCGGAGGTCGGTCCCGTCGAAGGACGCGGGCACGCCGAAGTTCGAGATGCTCGCCCCGAGCGTGGCCCGGAACGGGAGCTCGTAGATGACGCCCGCGTCGAGGGCGATCGTCTGGGCCGAGCTCCGCCAGATCGTCTCCCGGACGTACTTCACGTTGACGCCGGCGCCGAACCGGTCCGTGAACTGGCGCCCGTACCCGAGGCCGAGCGCGAGGTCCTGGACCGAGTACAGCTCGCCGGTCCCGAGCGGCTGGTCTGGCGTGCGGACCTCGATGTCGCCCGAGGCCAGCGACGTGACCGCCAGCGAGAGCGTCGAGGCCGAGCCCATCTTGAGGGCGACCGCGGCGTGGTTGAAGTCGATGTCGGCCAGCCACGTGCTGTGCGAGAACCCGACGTTCGAGGCCCGCTGGAAGCCGAGCGCGCCCGGGTTGTAGTAGGCCGAGAGCGCGTCGGTCCGGGCCGTCGCGCCGACGTTGCCCTGGGCGGCGACGGCGGCGCTCGGCTCGATCAGCAAGAACTGGCCGAAGGTGGTCCCGGTCTTGGTCTGGGCCCAGGCCGGGGCGGCGGCGAGGACGGCCGCCAGCAGGACGAGGAGGTTCGTGCGTGTCATGGCGGCGGTTACTTGATGATGGCGAACCGGCCGACGTGCTCGCCCACGTCCGGGGCGTCCACGTGGAAGATGTAGAGGCCCGGGGCGACGTCGAGGTTGTCCTTGGTGCGGAGGTTCCACGGGACCATCCCCGTGGTCATCCCGTCGTGCGTGAGCGTCTGGACGAGGTCGCCGGTCACGGTGTAGATCCGGACCGTCGCGCCGGCCGGGATGGCCCGGAACTCGATGCGGCGCTCGCCGCGGCCGGCCGTCGCGAACCGCTCGGGCTCGAACGAGGTCGCGGCGACGTACGGGTTCGGCACGACGTACGGCTCCTGGTCCTCGAAGGCCTCCTGGGCCATGCCCGCGTCGACGCGGGCCGGCGTCGTCGTGAACGTGAACGCGTCGTCGGGGCCGAACGGCGTGTTGACCACGAGGCGGAACGTGTCGCCGGCGCCCGGCGAGTCGCCCGCCTCGGCGACCTCGATCCGCCAGGTCGCCCGGAGCGCGCCCGAGGCGGGGTCGGGCGTGAGGAGGTCGATAAACTCGCCGGCGGCGTTCAGCGTGTTGTCGCCGCTGAGCTCGCGGTAGAAGAACGCGTACTCGAAGCCCGAGTCGGCGCCGGTCGGGCGGAAGTTGGCCGGGATCGCCGGCTGCCCGATCGCCGCGCGCGACGTCGTCAGCGGCGTGTCGGCAAACTCGAGGACCACGTCCTCCGGGAACCCCTCGCGGATCAGGTTCGACGAGAGCGGCCCGATGTAGGACCCGGTGAGGGTCGTGCTCGTCGACCCCGACGTGAACCCGCTCGCGTCGGGGTCGACCGTCACGTCGGCCAGCGTCGTGACGACGGGCTGGACGCCGGCCGCCACGGGCCCGGTCTCTTCCCCGACAAAGTCGACCCCACCTTCGAACAGGGGCTCCCCCGTGTCGAGGTCGACGAGCGAGTACGTCCGGGCGGCGACGCTATCGGCCGACCCCTGGAACTCGACCCGGAAGCGGCCCTCCGGGACGACGTCCGAGTTGAGGACGTTCACGCCGACCGTGCCGGTCCCGTCGCCCGAGACGCGCTGCGGGTCCGACGCCGTCGCGCCGACGTAGCCCGGCACGCGGGCGTTCGGGCGGACCTGGACCACGTTCGGCGGCAGGATCGTCCCGCCGCGGAGCGTCCGCGAAACCGTGATCGCGTTCTCCGACGGGTAGAAGTTGAACGGCTCCGAGCCCGAGTCATAGGCCGTCACGGCGTAGTAGTACGTCTGGCCGTTGACGACGTCGGTGTCGGTGAACCGGTGCGTGATGCCGGTGTCGTCGCCGAGGTAGTACTGGATCCCGCTCACGGCGATGTTCGAGTAGCCGTTGACGCCGTTGTCGAGGTCGAACTGGGCGATGGGCCGCCCATTCCCGATGGGGCCCGTGCCCCGGCCGTCGAGGATGACCTGCGGGTCGAGGAAGTTGGGGTCCGTCGAACGGTAGATCCGGTAGCCCTCGAAGTCGTTGAGGTTCGTGACCGGGTCGATCGAGCGCTCGGCGCGGGTGTCCCACACGAGCGTGACCTGACCGTCCTCGGCGAAGGCCTGGACCGTCGGGAGCGGCGGCGGCGTGGCGAACTGGTAGTTCGCGTCGTAGATCGACTGGACGACCTCGACGTTGTCCTGGAGGTCGGTCAGGTTCGAGCCATACGCGAGGGCGAGGCTGAACCGCTCGCGCCGCCCGATGTCGAGCGTGAACGGGCCCGAGGCGAAGAGGAACCCGACGTTGTAGTTGTTGACGATCGTGGGGTCGAATCGCACGTTCGGGTCAGCGTCGGAGAACTGCTCGTAGAGCCGCTCCGGCCACCGGCTCTCGTTCTGGAAAAACACGATGCCGTCCGTCTCGCCGGCCCCGCGGATCCGGTTGAGCTTGAAGCCCGTGAGCCCGATCTGGTCGGACTCCGTGATGTCGGTCTGGTTGAAGTTGGGCTCGCCGTCGGTGGGGATCCCATCGTTTTCGCCGGTGTCGGGCTCGCCGCTCCCGAACGTCCGGTCGTCGGCGTAGACGCCGTCGGCGCCGGTGTCGGAAAACTCGGCGGTCCAGTCGAGGTCCTCGTCGCCGGGGAACCAGACGCCGGCCACATAGGCCGGCCGCTGCTCGAGCGGGCCGTACTCGATCTCGAACTGGGCGAGGTCGTAGCCCCGGGCCAGCATGGCCGCCCGGATGGCGTCCTGGCCCACGATCGGGTCGCCGGGCTCGTTGTCGCGGCGCTCGTCGGTGATCCCGTCGTTGTCGTTGTCGCGGCCGTCGGTCGCGTCGCCGGGCGTCTCGAGGTAGGCGTAGCCGAGGTAGCCGGTGTCCTCGCAGTTCGACCGGAGCGAGACGCCGTGGCCGCCCTCGTCCCAGGTGTAGACGAGGTCGAGGTCGCGCCCGTTCAGGTTGCGCACGAACCGGGCGTTGTCGTCGTCGGACTCGGCGACGCCGTCGCAGGACAGCCCCGAGCCCCCGACACCCGAGTCCATGTAGAGCCCGAAGATGATGTCGTCGTAGCGCGTCGTCGACTCGTTGACGATGTCGTAGTGCCAGAAGATGACGTCCTGGGCCTGCGGGTTGGCCCACTGGAAGCCGCGGACCTCGACGCGGAGGCCGAGCCCCCGCCGCGTCCGGTCGCGGCTGTCGGGGAAGAAGGCGAACGCGTCGTAGTAGTTGTCGTCCATGACGAAGAACGACTCCTGGTCGGCGTTGGGCCGCTTGCCGAAGAACCCGTTCCAGGAGCCGCACCAGCCGGGGTCGTCGGGGTCGTTCCGTTTGTCGTACCAGCACTCGGTGGGGTCGGTGGCCGGGTCGAACTCCTCGTTGATGTTGGCCGCGCCCGGCCACGTCCGGAAGTCGTTCGAGATGGCGACCGCCGTGCCCTCGTTGATCTCGGGGTTGGTCTCGACGTAGCCGGGGCGCGGCTCGAACCGCATGACGCGGTTGGTGAGCGGGCTCCGGGCCTGGCGCTCGCGGAAGCCCGTGAGCATGACGTAGGCCTGCTGGCCGTTCTCCTGCGTGACGCGGGCGAGGACGTAGGGCGTGATGCCGTCGGAGTAGTTGAGCCCGATCCCGCGCGGGACCTCGACCGAGTGGAACACGCTGAGGTCGGGGCTCCCCTGGAAGTCGCCGACCATCCCGT
>JAAXJP010000460.1 GCA_012269805.1 Rubrivirga sp. | reverse complement strand
GAGGACGGGGCGACCGACGTGCCCGCCGGCACGGACGTCACGCTCGTGTTCTCGGAGCCGGTCTATGCGGGGTCGAGCGACTTCAGCCTGACGTGTGACGAGACCCCCATCTCGTTCCAGCTCACGCGGGACCCGGGGACGCCGACCCGCACGGCGGGCGAGCCCCAGGGGACCACGTTCGTCCTCGACCCGGACAGTGACCTCCCGGCCGACGCGACCTGCAACGTCGACATCAATGAGGAGGGCATCTCCGCCGTCGACAACGGGGCCAGCCCGGCCGGCTTCACCTCGACGTTCACCGTCGTCCCGGCCGACGACGCGCCGTTCGTCATGAGCGTCGACCCCGAGGACGGAGAGGAGAACGTGGCCCGCGACGCCAGCATCGTGGTCACCTTCTCGGAGCCCGTCATCGCGACGTCCGACGCCTTCGAGCTCGTCTGCTCGGAGAGCGGCGACGTCGACCTCAGCGTCACCCCGAACTACGGGTGGGAGCTTAGGACGGCCAGCGGGGCTGCGTCCCAAGGCGACGAAGGGTCCACGACGTACACGCTCGACCCGAACGAGGACCTCCTGGCGGGCGACGTCTGCACCCTCACCGTCGACGCCGATGACGTGACGGACCTCGACGGGATCGACCCGGCCAACCCGGAGTCGGACTTCACGTCGACGTTCCTCGTCGACCTGGGCCTGACGGTCTCGTTCCCGCAGGTCCAGCAGGTCGTCAGCGAGGAGATCGGGACCTACGACCTCGAGCTCGTCCTGTCCGACATCCCCACCGCGCCGGCCTCGGTCACGGTCCGCCTCGTGAGCGGCTCGCCGGAGGACCTCGGCGGGTTCGAGGAGGCGACCGTCGAGTTCGGCACCCAGCTGGGCGAGACGTACACGCTCCCCCTCACGATCACCGCCGACGGGGTCGCCGAAGGGAGCGAGGCGTTCGTGTTCGAGCTGACGGACCCGATGGGCAACGATCCCGACGGCCTCAGCGTCGGGACCCCGAGCACCTTCGCCCTCGTCGTGGTCGACGGCGGCGGGGAGGCCCCGGGCGAGGGCGCCCCGGCTTGGGTCAACGAGTTCCACTACGACAACGGAGGCTCCGACACCAACGAGTTCGTCGAGATCGTCGTGGACACGGAGGCCATCGACGGCTCCGGCGGCAGCGCCACGCGCCTCGCTCAGATCGACCCGTCGGACCTCTCGCTCGTCCTGTACAACGGGAACGGCGGGACGGCCTACGCGACGTACACGTTCGACGAGTTCACGGCCGGTGAGATGGTCGGGCGGTTCCAGCTGTACTCGGTGGACACGCCGGGCCTCCAGAACGGGAGCCCCGACGGGATCGCGCTCGTCCTCGGCGACGAGGTGCTCCAGTTCCTCTCCTACGAGGGCACGTTCAGCGCCATGGACGGGCCGGCGGCCGGCCTGACCAGCGTCAGCGTGGGCGTCGAGGAAGGCCCCGACACGGCCAGCGACCGCGCGCTCGCCCTCCAGGGTGACGGCTCGACCTACGCCGACTTTACGTGGGCGGCCGACATCGAGGCCACCCCGGGTCTGGTGAACATCGGGCAGACGCTTGACGGCGAAGGCGGCGGCGGTGGCGGCGGCGGCGGCGGTCCGGAGCTCAGCACGATCGCCGAAGCCCGCGCGGCCGGCGTCGGCGCCGAGGTCCTCATCGAGGGGACCGTCACCCGGGCCGCTGGCGACTTCCTCTACATCCAGGACGAGACGGGGGCCCTCGCCATCCGTCAGACCTCGGGCGTGCTCAACGAGGCCGTCGAGGCCGGCACGGTCGGGCCGGGGACGGTCCTCCGCGTGACCGGCACGATCGGCGAGTTCGCCAGCTCGCTCCAGATCAACGGCGGCGACCTCGAGAGCTTCGAGGTCACCGGCACGGCGGACGTGCCGGAGCCCCAGACCGTCACGCTGGCCGAGCTGTCGGCCAACGGGGAGGACTACGAGGACGAGCTCGTCCGCGTCGTGGGCGTCACGGTGGACGGGTCCGGCACCTTCACGGCGGCCACGACCTACCCGATCTCGGACGGGTCGGACGCCGCTGGGACCGTCACGCTCCGCGTCCCGAACGAAGGCGACACGACCGTCGACGGGACGCCCGTCCCGTCGGTCAACGTCAACGTCGTGGGGATCGTGGGCCAGTTCAACTTCGACGACCCGACCTCCGGCTACCAGATCCTCGTCCTCGACGAGGGCGACATCGTGCCGACCGGGAACGTCGCCACGACGGACGACCCGGACGCCGCCCTCTCGCTCACGGTCGCCAACCCGATCCGCTCGGGGTCGACCGTGACGTACTCGGTGCCCGAGGCCGGTCCGGCGAGCGTCGAGTTGTACGACGTGCTCGGTCGCCGCGTCGCCGTCCTGGCCGCCGGCTCCGTCGGCGTCGGCGAGCAGACCGTCGCCCTGGACGCGACGACCCTGGCGCCGGGCCTGTACGTCCTCCGGCTCCAGACGGAGGCCCAGGCGATGGCCCGTACGGTCACCGTCGTCCGCTAGTCGGCTGGGCGTAGCCCTCGACTCACAGAGCGGCCCCGGCATCGTGCCGGGGCCGCTCGTCGTTTAGGGGGAGGCCCCGGGCCTGGCCCTCAGGCCGGCTCCTCGTAGACAAACCGCGGCGCGCCCGTCGGGACCGTCTTTGCCCGGGACGGCATCTCGACCTCCGGCAGGTGGACGGGCGGCTCGTAGCCTTCCGGGAGCGGGTTCGGCTCGGCCCAGAGCGTCCCGCGCGTCGTCTCCATCACGACGTGGTCGCCGGCCCGGCCGAGGACGTAGTCGCGCGTGAGCGGGACCTTCCCGTCGGGCGTGTCGAGGACGTACGTCGGCACGGCGAAGCCGGAGGTGTGGCCCCTCAGCTGGCGCATGAGGTGCATCCCCGTCTCGATCGGCGTCCGGAGGTGGGCCGTCCCGCCGATGAGCTGCGCCTGGTAGACGTAGTACGGCCGGACGCGCATCGCCACGAGCCCGTTGCACAGCGCCATCAGGGTCTCCGCGTCGTCGTTGATGCCGGCGAGCAGGACCGTCTGATTGCCGACGGGCACGCCCGCCTCGGCGAGCCGCTCGCAGGCCTCCCGCGCCTCGGGCGTGAGCTCCTTCGGATGGTTGAAGTGGGTGTTCAGCCAGACGGGGTGGTGGGCCTTCAGGATCTCGCAGAGCTCCGGCGTGATCCGCATCGGGTTGACCACGGGCAACCGCGACCCGAGGCGGACCACCTCGACGTGCGGGATCGACCGGAGCTCCCCGAGCAACCAGTCGATGTTGGCGTCCGAAAAGACGAGTGGGTCGCCGCCGGTGAGGAGGACGTCGCGGATCTCGGGGTGCGCGCGGAGATAGGCCACCCCCTCGCGGAGCTCGTCCTTCCGCATCATGAAGTCCGCGTCGCCGACCATCCGTTTGCGGAGGCAGTACCGGCAGTACACGGCGCACTCGGACGTGACGCAGAAGGCGACCTTGTCTGGGTAGTTGTGGACGAGGTTCTTGACCGGGCTGTGGCCCACCTCGTCGAGCGGATCCACGACGCCGACGATGTCGGGCGCCGTCTCCTCGGCTTGTGGCACGACGTGCTGGCGGATCGGGCACGCCGGGTCCAGGGCGTCCATCAGGCTCGCGTAGTACGGCGTGATGGTCCAGCGGAACACGTCGGCGGTCGCCTCGATGGCCGCGCGCTCGGCGTCGGTCGGACGGACGTACCGCTCCAGCGTAGCGACGTCGCTGACGCGGTGGCGCATCTGCCACCGCCAGTCGTTCCACTCGGCCTCAGAGGCGTTGTGCTGGGGCCAGGTGGTCACGCGTCGTCGGGCTTGCGGACGTATGGATAGCGGCGGTACTGGTCCAGCACCACCGGGTCGGTCGTGTCCTCGAACGTCTCGCCGCAGACGGCACACGAAAACCGAATCCGCTTGGGTGTGCTCGACAGGCCGTTGAACAGGGCGAGCCATCCGCCCGTCCCGTGCGTGAGGTCGGCACGGGCCGAGTGGTGGTAGCGGTCGTGGCCGCAGGAGCAGGTCGGGCGCGGGTCCATGCACAAGGCTACCGCGTCGATGCGGCCGCGTTCACAAATCGCCCGCGGATTCGGGCCCGCCCGCCTCGGCGCCGAGGCGGGGACGGTCAGGCCCGGGTACGGCGGGGCGAGGCGTCTCGTCGGGCGTCCGGCGCGTCTCCGTCGAGGAGGGTGGGGT
>JAAXJP010000207.1 GCA_012269805.1 Rubrivirga sp. | reverse complement strand
CCCCCCCCCCCCCCCCCCGGGCGGGCGCGCTCGGGGCCCCCCCCCACGGGGGCCCCCCGCCGAGTCCGGCGCGGGCCGGGTGTGTGTGGAGGGGCCGGAGGGGGCCTGGGGGGACTTTGGAGGCGTCTGGATCTCCGTGCACCCCCAGGCCCGTCGTGCGGACGCGGGCGGGAGCCCGGCGAGCGTGACCTCGCGATCGGGAGCCCGCGGCCGTCTGCCGGCGGGCGGAGGATAACGCCTGTATGTCGATACGTCAACCAAATCGACAGTCCGATTCCGATCTGTCCTCGTCCAAGGCGTTGTCTTGGCACACGTTGCGGTACCACCTCGTGTGGGCGACGCGGCGCCGGAGGCGGGTGCTCGTGGGCCGGATCAAGGCGCGGACGGAGGAGTTGGTGCGCCGGGCCGCCGAGGAGCAGGGGTGCGCGGTCGAGGTGGTCGAGGTGTCGCCGGACTGCGTCCACGTGGTGCTGACGGCGCCGCCGGACCGGAGCCCCCAGCAGATCGTGGCCGGGCTCAAGCGCGAGAGCTACGCGGAGCTGAAGGGGGAGGAGGCGGTGGCGAAGGGGCCGAGCCTCTGGACGCGGGCGTTCCTGGCGTCGACGGAGCCGGTGGGGGAGGACCGCCAGCGGGCGTTCGTAGAGTCGCAGCCGAGCCTTTGAGGGGCGGTCTAGGATTCGGGGACGTTCGCCCCGAGGTGGTCGAGGAGGTCTTGGACGGGAGGGCGGTCGACGTCGTCGGGGACGACGGGGCGGTCCCCGGGTCGGATGGCGAGCCGGTCGAGATCGTGGAGCGAGACCTCCCAGGCCGGCTTGACGATGAGCTTCCGCTTCGTGAGTTGGAGGTCCCACCCGATGGTGAGGCTCCCCGACTCGTCGGGCGTTGCCGGGACGAGGAAATAGGACCCGGCCTGCTCGAAGGCCTCGAGGAACCGGTCGAGGACCTCGTTGGAGAGGACCTCCTCGGTGCGGATTCGGACGTGGGCGTTGACGAACCGGGGCGCACCTGCGGGGGCCACCTCGATCGCCTCGACGTCGGTGCCGACGGTGATCCGGTAGGTGTGGGGCGCGTCGCGGTCGACGCCGCGGACGATGGAGAGGCGGATTTGGTCGCGCTCGTCGGCGTCCCCAAGGCGGTCACGCCAGAGCTGGAAGATCTCGCGCCCCGCGTCCTCGCTCTCGAAGACGAGGGCGATTCCGGGGGGAGCGGTTTCGCCGGGCACCAGGAGGTACAGCGTCGAGCGCCATCGGGCGCGGTCCCAGAGGCGGTCGTGGACGAACGAGACGGTCTCCGTGTTGTGGTGGCCTTGGGTATCGAGGTGGGGAGGACCGCCAGCGGACTCGGTGGAGGGAGCCGGTGAGGGGTCGGCGGGGGGCGTCCAGGGCTCGTCACGGAGCCGCTCGACGGCTTCGAACTCGGGGTGCGTCCAGAAACCGAGGGTGGTTTGGGGCGCCGGCCCGAGGACGTTCGCGTAGGCCCCGTAGACGCCGGTGAAGCCGATGGCACGGTCGAATGCGCGTTCGTCGCGGAAGAGGGATTCGAGGTCGCCGGCGAGGTCCTGGAACTGGATCACGTGCGCACACGCCCGCATCGCCGTCTCGAACGTGGCCGTCCGGAGCACGATCTGGTGTGCGAGGGGGAGGTCGACGGGGTCGAACGTCCGGCACCGGACGACGAGGTGGGGGAGGCCCGCGCGCTCCTCGACCTCGATGCGGAGGGGGGGCTCGCCGTCCGTGATGGGCGCCGGGTCTGGGAGGACGTCGACGGTGAGGGACGGCTCCCACGCGATGGCGCGGCCGGGCGTGGTGGCGAGGAACCCTTCGATGGTGGCGAGGAGGGCCTCGGCGACGTTGATGCAGTGGGGGGCGGGGTCCGACGTGACGAGGATTTGACAACCGAGGACGCGGGACGTCATCGTCACGGGCTCGTCGCCCATATAGAGGTGGGGCGTGGCCGGCCAGTCGTGGGGCCGCTCCAGCGCGAGGCGGGCGGCGAGGTCGTCGGCCGAGAGGTCGGGGCTCTCGGCCTGTGCGAGCTCGTCCATGAGCTCCGTGTGGCCGAGCGCGAAGAGGAGGGCGACGAGTGAGAACTGGAGGTCGAGCCGGTCGAGGAGATCGGGGAGCCGGCGGACGGCGTCGAGCTGGTCGGCGTCGAGCCGGAGGAAGAGTTGCGCAGCCTGGTGATCAAACTCCCGGTGGAGCGCGAGCATCTCGTCGCGGTCGGCCCCTTGGGCCACGAGGTCGTCGCGGGCCTCCGAGTCGGCGTTGTGCCACGCGAGGAGGTGGGGGACGCGGCCGAGCCGCATCTCGACCCACTTGAGGCGGCGGTACGCCGTCGCCTGAGCGGCGGTGACCTTCCCGTACTTCCACTTCTCGTCGACGGCGACGCTGGCGGCCCCGAGGTAGAACCCCCGGGCGGCCCACAACAAGCCGAGGTCTTCGAGGGCTCGCCCGCCGATGTAGAAGGCGAGACCGAAGTGCTGGCTCGACTCCTCTTTCGCGAGCTTGTGCAGGGCCCGGCTGGCCGAGACGAGCGCGGCGGCGGAGCGCCCGTCGGTGAGCTGGTGCTTCGCCCGGTCGGTTAGCCGGACCGCAGCGCTGACGTCCCCCTCGCGCCGGGCCTCGACCTCGACGAGGAGCTCGAACAGGCGCTCGTAGGCGGGCGACTCGTCGAGGTACGGCGCGAGAACGGCGTACGTCTCGATGACGGGTTCGATGGGGAAGCCCGGGAGGGGCTCGGCTTCGCGGACGACGTCGGCCACCTCGTCGAGCAGGTCGTCGAGGGGCTCGCCGCGGAAGAGCCCACGGGTGACCCGCGCCTGGAGCGCGAGCGAGCGGGCCCAGAGGGCCGTGCTCGGCCGGTCCTCTTCCTCACTGAGCCGGTCGAGGTCGGCGAGGAGGGTCTGGGTGCGGACTTCGATCTGGGCCAGGTCCCCGTCGATGAAGCCGCCCTCGACGGCGCCGTAGAGGTTCGACCAGAGCGTCGCGAGGCGGTCGAGGTCGCGCCCGTTGTGGCTGCCGAGCGCGAGGGCCTCGACCTCGCCGTAGACCTCGGAGAAGGCGGGGTAGTCCTCGTGGTAGTAGTAGAGCGTCTTGGCGAGTTGGTAGGCGGCCTCGACCTGCTGATGGCGCGTGCCGACGCGCTCGGCCGCGCGCCGGGCGCGTCCAAACCGCCCTTCGACCTCGGCGGCAGGGTGGCCGAGCTCGCGGGCGAGGACGGCGGCCCGGACCATGTCGTCGACGGTCGCGCGGGAGAGGCCGCCGGCCTGGGTGGCTTGATGGATGCGGGCCTCGACCTCGGCCAGTTCGTCGGCTCGCTGGGCGTCGAGGGGCCCGGTCCGGGGCGTGGAGCGGGAGAGGCCCGTGACGCCGAGCGTCTCGACGGCGAGGGCCTCGCGGCCGTTGGCGAAGACGCGGTCGAGGATCCAGGAGAGGTCGAAGATCCGGACCTCGACGCCGTGCTTCTGGGCGAGCTCGTCCTCGACGGCCGCCTTGTCCTTGTCCGGGATGTACTGGTTGCTGACGAAGAAGACCTTGGCGTACCCGCGGTCAGTGGCGACAATCTTGGCGACGTCGTCGCGCACCTTGGGTCTCCACGTCTTCTGGGTGCTGACGGCAAAGGCCCACCGCTGGTGGGAGGCTGTGGAGGGGGCCCCGTCGCGCCCGACGCCGACGTACCACGTGTCGGCGAGAACGTCGGCGACGGGGAAGGTCTGGGTGTCCGCCTTGGCGTCGCCGCCGGCGTCGGGGCCGGTGTGGGGGACGAGGTTGGGGCAGACTTCGGCCTCGCAGAGGCGCTTGGCGAAGGTCTCGAAGTCAGACTCCTGGCCGCGTGCGGTGAGAGTGAGGAGGTGCGTCTCGAGGACGGAGCGATCGAGGGCGGTCTCCGCTCGGAGGTCGGAGTCAGAGAAGCGCTCGGGGCGCGTCGTCTGGAGGTATTCGCGGGGGGACCGAGGCCTGGTCATCGGGGGTGTCTCAGCGGAATTCTATGACGGCGGTCACACCGTGCGTGCCCCTGGTACTCCCGCCCGCGACCCCAGATCTGCTGGCCCCGCCCCCAACCTGGTTGTCGGAGGATCGGCCGTGATCTTCCCCGTCGAGGATGTCCCACGCGCCGGCCCTTTCCCCTGGCCGGGAGCTGTACGACGAGGGGATGGGTTCCTCAGCGACTCGGGGACGGGGTCGACCCATCGACGAGGTCCGGCGCCGC
>JAAXJP010000345.1 GCA_012269805.1 Rubrivirga sp. | reverse complement strand
TAGGTGTGCGTCGTCTGCTGGCCCTCGGGGGCCGTCGTCCGCGTGACGCGGTCGAGCACGTCGTAGGCCGTCGTCGTCGTCGCCGCCCCCGTCGCGTTGTACCCCGCGATGCTCCCGACGACGCGGCCGAGGGCGTCGGCGTACGTCCGGGTCCGGCGGGCCGTCTCGTCGGCCGTCTCGGCGTAGGCGTACGTCTTCGAACTGAACGTGCCGATCCCGTGCGAGGTCGTCGCGGCAGTCGTCGTGCCCTCGCCGGTCGTGGAGTTGGGCCGACCGGTGGGGTCGGAGAGGTAGGCCGCCTCGACGTACGGCCGCGTGCCCGCGTTCGGGCCGGGGCCGTCGGCGTCGTAGTGGGCTTTGGCGTTGGCGTCGAACGAGGCGTCGTAGCTGCCCGCCGTCCGCCAGTAGGGGGCGTACTGGCGCGCGGCGCGGCCGGCCGCGTCGTAGGTCGTCGCCGCGACGCGGTAGGTCGACCCGTCCTTGACCCGGACCTGGGCGGTCCGGCCGAACCCGTCGGTGTGGGTCACCGTCTCGGCGTAGACGCCCGCCGACGCGTAGTCGCGCTGGGTGACGGAGGCCGGCGCCGACGTCCCCGCGTAGTTCCCGTACGAGTACGTCGTCGTGCACTCGGCGGACGGCGTGTTGCAGGCGGCCGTGGTGCCGGGCTCCCGGACGCCCGTGAGCCGGCCGAACGTGTCGTACCGGTACGTCGTGGCCGCGCCGTTCGGGTCCGTGACGGACGTGGGCCGGCCGCCGGCGTCGTAGGCGAGGGTCGTCGTGTGCGTCACGCCATTGAGCGTCGGCCGCGTGATCGACGACGGGTTCTGGCCCGCGTTGGACGTGCCGTAGGCGATCGTGGTCGTGGCCCCGAGCCCGTCGAGGACCGACGTCGGTCGGCCGTACGCGTCGAAGGCCGTGGCGCGCGCGCCGAGGACGGTCTCGGCGTCGCCGGGCGCGGTGGGGGCCGACGTGTCGTTGGAGGTCCCGTCGCCGCTGCCCTTCCAGGTCCACGACTCGTAGGGCCGCCAGAGGGCCGTGGCGCCGGTCCCGGAGCTCGTGTAGGTGGTCCAGGTCCGGGACTCCACGTCGCTCCCGACGAGGACGGTGACCGAGTACGTCTGGGCCAGCATGTTCCGCGAGGCCATCGCGGAATATGCGTTGGACCCGGCCGTGCCCGCCTGCTGGTGGGCGTACGCGATCTCCGTCGTCCGCGTGACGTCGTCGGACGTGGTCTCGACGACGCGGGTGGCGCCGAGGTGGGTCGGGCCGTAGGTGTAGTCGCGGGTGACGGTCGTCTGAGCGACGGCCGGGACGGCGAGGGCGGCGAGGAGGGCCGCGAGCGGTGCGAGGACCGCAGGGAGGACGCGGGAGCGGGGCATGGGGACGGCCTGTGGAGCCGCAGGGAGGACCAGGGGTGGCGGGAACCGGGGGCGAGGGCGCGGCGGCTACTGCCAGACCCGGGTGCCCTCTTGGGCGGGGACGACGGGGGCCGACACGATCTCGTACCAGCCGAAGTAGTAGGTCGTCTCCCCGACGCTGTAGACCTGGCGCTGGAGGCCGAGGATGCGGCGGTACTTGGCCGGCTGGAACAGCGGGTCAGACGAGTTCATCAGGTCGTAGCGGCGGTACGTCGTGGCGTCCTCGCGGACGTCGGCGTTCGAGCTGTTCCGGGCCTTGGCGGACGTCCGGAGCCCGTTGGCCCAGTCGTCCCGCGGGGACGTCTCGAACGGGACGTTCATGTAGAGTCCGGTGGTGCCGTAGGTGTTCGGGATCCGGGCGTAGGGGATCGTGAATGAGTGGGTGGTCGCCCCGGCCCCGGAGACCGACTCCTTGACCGTCCCATACCAGACGGACGCCAGCCCACTGGTGCCGAGAACGGGGCGGGGCGAGGACGTCTGAACGGCGAACGCGCACTGCGTGCCGCCGCCGTAGGGGAACACGAACTCGGGCCGGTTGACCATCCGGCCCGACGAGTTGCCGTCGGTGCCGACGTAGGAGAACGTCCGGACCCGGTTCGTGCCCCCGGTGAGCCCGCTGGACTGGGTGATGGTCTCGACGCGGAGCCCACCGCCGACTCGCTCGCCAGGGGGCGTCGAGACGGTCCCGTTCTCGGTCCACGAGACGCCCACGGAGAAGGGGGCGTGGCAGTTGTTCGTGGGACACTCGGTCGACGACGCCCGCCAGCCGAGCCGGACCTGGAGGGTATACGTCGTGTTCGACTTGAGGGCGATCGGGAGCGTCCCCGCGAGAGCGGACGACGAGTTCCGCTCGTGGACGATGGTCCCCGTCGCCCCGCCCTCACGGAGGGTGACGAAGGCGCAGGGGCCATTCGGGGCGCACTGGGTGGATCCGACGCGGATGTCCTGGCCCCCCGTGATGGCGGGGGCGGGGACGCCGGCCCCGGTCGCGATGGTCCCCGTGGTGAACGTGGCCGGGGTCAGGTCGAGCCACGTCGTGCGGGTCGGGCTGTCGCCGCTGTAGTTGTACGCGGAGGCCGACTTCGGGACGGTCGTGGTCTGGGTGCCCCCGCCGCCCTCGTAGTAGCGGTGAAGCCCGTAGGCGACCTCGGTCTTTCCACCGGACGGGTACGTGACCGACTTGAGGGCGCCTGGCAAGAGAGGGGTCGTGGTCAGGGCCGGCGACCGGTCGGCCCCCGTGAGCGTCACGATGGCGTCGGAGTAGGCCGGCACGAACGTCGTGTTCGTCGTCCGCCCGGTGGGGTACCCCCAGTAATCCACGTTCGTGTTGTGGCGGCTGAGGAGCGCGCCCGTGAAGTACTCGAAGACGGTGGCCGGGAGGGCCGTCGCGTTGTCGGCGCCGAACTCCTGGACCTGGGTGAGCTTCAGCCGCTTGCCCTGGTCGGGTGCGGAGATCCCCGTCGTGACGAGCCCGGACTGGCCGGTCGCCCCGAGGAAGTAGTCGTAGGAGAACCGGACTGACCGGTCCCGGACGAAGGTGCCTCCGGCAGGGCGGACGTCGAGCTCGACCCGGTCGAGCCGGACCCCCTGGGCCGCCCCGCTCAACTGGTGGTTGAGGTCTTCGCGGGTCCCGGAGACGAACGTGGCCCGCTGGACGTCCGTCTCGATCGTCACGAGCTCGCGGGTGTAGTGCTTTGAGACCGGGAGGAACGTGGAGAGGCCTGCGGGGCACGACGTGGACCCGTTCGAGCCCGTGATCGTGATTTGTTGCTGGGCCACGGGCCCGTGCTCCTCGACGACCCGTTCCGCCGAGTACGTGAACGAGACGGCGTCGGCGCCGGCCGGCATCCCGATCTTGGCAAGGTGCCACGTCGAGGTGTGGGTGACGCCGGCGACCTCGGTCCGGTCGGTCCACGTGTTCCCGCCCGACGCGCCGAACGTGTAGGTCGTCCCGTCCTCGGTCGTGAGAATCCACGTCGTGACCGGAGATCCGGTCGCGGTGATCCGGACGTCGGAGGCCGGGACGGTGAAGTAGGTGCTCGTCCGGGGGTCGACGTAGAACGTGCCTGAGCGGCCGGGGATCGAGTAGAAATAGACGTCCGGCTCCAGGTCGACACCCGACGACGTCAGCTGGCCGAACCCCGTCGCCGAGAGCTGGGCGAACGGGTTGACCGAGTACTCGGGCGCGTTGAGCGCGGTCGGGTCCGTGAGCGCGTCGCGGTCGTAGCGCTTCATGATGTTGACTCCGTTCGAGGCGTAGCCACCGGTCTGGTCATCGGGCTTGTCGCGGACGACCCGCGTGATCGAGCCGCCGGCCGAGAGCGTCCACCCGAGGCCGACCCAGCTGGCGGGGTCAGTCGGCCGGACGGCCCCGCCGTGGTGTCGGACCGAAATGGGCACCGAGAGCGTGCGCCCTTGGACCTCGAGGAGGGGGACCTCGACGCCGACCGAGCCCGAAGCGAGCGTGACGGGGAGGTCCCCCATGAGCGCTGCCGCGGCCGGGGTGGGAGCCGGCGTCTTGGGGACGCTGATCTGTGCGACCGAGGGGAAGGCCATCACCAGGAACAAGACGGTGGCGCGAAGGGCCTTGGAGTGCGGAGGGGTCATCGGGGAAGCGAGTGGGCTCACCCATGATCTTTATTCGCCACGGGGGGTACGTTTCAAAGGGGTTGCGAGTCTATTACATCGCCCGTAACCAAAATCGCTCGCCATAAGTGTCGCCTGTGAAGGAGTTGTCTTGTTGCATCTTTGGCCATGTTGGGAACGATGACCTTCCTCCCGCATGGATCGACCT
>JAAXJP010000379.1 GCA_012269805.1 Rubrivirga sp. | reverse complement strand
ACGGGGTTCATTCTGCGCGCGCCGCTGCCCGCGTGACGGCCTACGACGCGAGAGGGCCCCGGCCGCGTTGAGTGCGGGCGCGTAGCTTGCCGGCCCCTCCCCCCCGCCCATGGGACTCTTCTCGAAGGACCCCGCGACGCACTTCCCCCTCGTCAAGGGCCGCCGGCTCGACGGCACGGACGTCCAGTTCCCCCAGGACCTCCCCGCCGACGCGACGCTCCTGGTCGTCCTGTTCCAGGACGCGCTCGACCCCCTCGCCGACCAGTGGGCCCGCCTCGGCGACCGGCTTCAGGAGGCTCACGGGGAGCGGTTCGCCGTCATCGAGGCCCCCGTCTCGAGCAAAAAGATGAAGCTGCTCGGCGACCTCGGCACGCTCGGCATCCGCGGCCAGATCGAGACCGAGGAGGAGCGCGCGCGGACGGTCCCGCTCTACACCGACGTCAAGAAGCTCCGCAAGCGGCTCAAGCTGAAGTCCGGCGACGTCTACGCGTTCCTCCTCCGCCGCGACGGCGGCATCGTGTGGCGCGGGGAGGGCGACATCGACATGGAGGAGATCCAACAACTGGAGGCGGCCGTCGCCGAGGTCCTGTCGGCCCCCGCCCCGGACCCGACCGACCACCCGGACCTGGGGGAGGGCGGCGACGCGGAGCCCGAAGACGGCGGCGAGGAGACCGAGGCGGACGGGGCCGACGACTCCGACCGGGCGGCGGCGGACTAGCGTGTCCGTCCCCCGTCTCTCAGTACGCCCCCGAGCCCTTCGCCACGACCCGGACCGTCCGCACGAGGATCACGGCGTCGAGCCAGGGCGACCAGTTCCGGACGTAGTACGGGTCCCAGCGCTCCATCCCGATGTTGCCGGCGTCGCTCCGGCCGGAGACCTGCCAGAGGCCGGTGATGCCGGGGCGGACGCGCTCGCGGAGCGACCGGACGCGCTCGCTCAACTCCTCGTGGTGGTACCGCGGTAGCGGGCGCGGCCCGACGAGGCTCATTTCGCCGCGGAGGACGTTGACGATCTGCGGGATCTCGTCGAGGCTCGTCCGGCGGAGGAACCGCCCCGGCGCCGTGATGCGCGGGTCCCGCTCCAGCTTGAAGTGCTCCTCCCACTCGGCGCGGAGCGCGGGGTCGGCGTCGAGGGCGTCCTGGAGGACCCGCTCGGCGTCCGGGACCATCGTGCGGAGCTTCCACGCCCGGAACAGGGTGCCGTCGGCGCCGACGCGCTCCTGGGCGTAGAACGGGGTGTGGCGGTCGGCGAGCCAGACCCAAAGGGCCAGGACCCCGACGAGCGGGACCCAGAAGGGCGCCAGCCCGACGGCCACGAGCAGGTCCGCCGAACGCTTGACGAGGCGGGGCATCGTGCGGGTCAGCGTGGACGTCAGTTCGAGGCCGAGGACGCCGGCGATGTCGCGGGGCGTGACCCAGAGGCTCGGCGCCTCGAACAGGTCCGGCACGACGACGACCGTCTGGTAGCACGAGAGCGGCCCTTCGAGGAGGCCGATCTGGTGGTCGCGGTCGGCTTCAGGAAGCGCGAGAAAGGCCACGGCCGCCTCGGGCGCCACCTGCGACGTGTCGCCGACGATCGGGATCGCGTCCAGAAACCCGCCCCACGCGTCGACATCGTCGGAGAAGACGGCGACGGGCGTGTAGCCGATGCCGCGCTCTTCTTGGAGCTGGCGCACCACGCGAGCGCCTGCGAGGCCGGCGCCGTACACGACGGCCGGGACGCCCCACCGGTCCCGCCGCACGAGCGCCGACTTGACGCTCCACCGCGCCAGCGGGACGAGCCCGAGCGCCAGCACACCGGCCGCGCCGATCGCCAGCCGGCTCGACGCGCCGCCCCCGGGCCCGTTCACGTTCGCCAGCCACAGCCCGACGACGGCGACGGCGAACACGCCGCCGAGCACGAGCACGACACGCCGGAGCTCCTCGGCTGCGCCGAGCCCCCACCCCGGGAGCAGGCCGGCCATCCACGACACGCCGAGGTAGAGCGGCACGACGCTCCACCCCAGCCCGATGTGCGACGACACCTCCCCCACGAGGTGCTGGCGGACGAAGCCCGCGGCGAAGAGGGCGACGGCCAGGGCGGCGGCCTCGGCCGCGGCCACCGACGCCGCATTGATGAGCCGGCGCTTCGTGTGGTTCGCCGTGTGGGCGCGGGCGAGCTCCCGTCGGCGGGAGAACGGGCGGTCCGGCGAGAGGAGAACGGTTTCCATCAGACTCGGGAGGGGCGCCCCCGCCTCCCCAAGCGGCGGGCCGTCTGGGTTTCCGAACGGTTTAGACGCTCCCGGCACCGACTCCTGCGTTCCATCTCAACGGGTCTAACGTGGCCAGACGGGCCGAGGTGGCGCGTCCCGCCAGTCGCCCCCGGCGCGAACGCGGGCAGGGTCTGCGCCCGCCCAGGCGTAGGGTGCGGCAGACGTCCCCGGGGCCCCCGCCCTGACTGCGGCGGGCGGGCTCACCCGGTGGCGCTCGCCCGCGTCCACCAGCCGCGCCCCGCGGTCGCCACCGACGAGCCTCCGCCACGTCGCGAGGTCGTCGCTGCGGAAGTCGGCCTCCCACTGTGGGGCGGGGTAGACGAAAAACGTCGAGCGGAACAGGTCGCGGCCGAGGCGGCCGTAGGCGTTCCCGTCGAAGCGCGTCGTGCGGACGTCGGCCGGCGTCTCGCCCTGGACCGACATCTCGCGGGCCTCCTCGCCCGCCGTCGCGTTGCCCACGACGAGGTTGTTGAGGACCGCGTTGTGACCGTCGGGCGCGCGTCGGTCCGGGTCGAGCCGGAGCCAGATCCCGGTCCCTCCATTCTCGACGACCGAGTTATGGACGAGCGCGTTCCGGCTGGCCGCCTGTGACAGGATCCCGGTCCCGGTCCAGTCGCGCCAGCGCGTCGCGGCGATCACGTTGTGCTGCGCGAGCGTCCCGGTCGTGTTGAGCTCGAGCATCAGCCCGGCCATGTCGTTGCCGACCAGCAGGCTGCCCTCGACCGTGTTGCGGTGGTTGTCGCCGTCGAACCAGATGCCGGGGCCGCCGTTGTGGGCCGCGTAGTGGCGCCGGACGACGGTGTCCGTTGTGCCGACCCACTTGCCGCCGCCGGCCTCCCAGAACGGGTCGTGCCCCTTCCAGTTGTTGCCGACGGCCGCGCTCTCCTCGATGAGGCAGCCGCGGCAGCCGCCGCCCCACCCGAGTTGCCCGTTGAGGTCGGCCCGCGTCCGGCGGAACGTGTGGCGGGCGCCGGAGACGTCGATCCCCAGCCCGTTCGTCCACTCGACGCGGACGTTCTCGACCAACCCGCCGGCGCTGCCCGCGCAGAGCGCGCCCCACTGCGCCCGGTTCGTCGCGTGCCGGAAGGTGATCCCGACGACGCGGATCCAGCCTGGCGTCCCGGCGCTCCCGCACTCCGCGTGCGGATTGGCACCCTGCGGCGAGAACAACACGGTCCGGGCACCGACCTCGATGAGCCCGGCCGCCTCGGGCGGGCGGTCATCGGGGAAGCGGGCGACGAGGGCGGTCGGCGCCTCGTCGGAGCCCTCGCGCCAGAACCGGCCCGGCGCCAGCTCCGCCCGGCTCCCGACCGGGCGGAGGACCTGCCCGCCCGCGACGAGGACCTCACGACGGAAGGTGGGGTCGTAGGTGTAGGTGAGGAGCGCCTCGCTCGTCCACGGCCGTCGCCACGCGCCGTCGCGCTGGCGGACCCAGCCGCCGTCGGCCCGGTCGGCGCCGGTTACGACGACTCGCTCGCCCGGGACGGCCGCGTACGTCACGCGGGCCTCGGGCCCGGTGCCGCCGGACTGCGGGCGGATCGACTCGCGGTAGACGCCGCCACGGATGAGGACCGCGTCGCCCGGCCGAAGCGCGCCGGCGCGGGCCGCCCGCGAGATCGTGCGCCACGGCCGCGCGGCCGTGCCCGGGTTCCGGTCGTCGGCGCGCGGATCGGAGCCGGCGACGTGGTAGGTCGTGCCACCAGGCGCAGCGAACGCCGTCTCCGCGGGTCGGCACCCCTTCTCGACCGGCCATTCGCCGGGGGGACAAGTGGGGGTCCGGGTATCGTCCCAGTCGGCCCGAGGGGCCGCCGAGGCGGGCTCGGGTTGGCAGCCGGCCACGGCGACCGCCAGCGCGGACGCGCCCACGACGAGGAGCGAGACCGTGAGTGCGGCCCACGCGGCGGCGAGGGCGGCCGAGGCGCCCGGGTCGTTCGGCGTCACCAGACCAGCTTCGCGCAGTGGAACGCCTCGGCGTACCGCACGCCGGCCTCGACGCCGCGGACGCGCGCGAGCCCGCGGAACGTCTCGGCGTCGTACCAGCCCTTCGTCTGCTGGCTCGGGAAGTGCTCGTCGAGGATCGCCAGCTTCCGGGTCATCACCTCGTCGCCGAGGGCGACGTAGGCGTTGGGCCGGTCGAGGTCGCCGTCCCACTTCGGGATCTCGTACTGGGCGATGACGGCGCCGCGGAACGTCTGCCACGCGAGGTCGGCGATCACGCGGTGGTCCTGGTGCGCGTCGTCGCGGCGGTGCGTGAGCACGAGGTGCGGGCGGACGCCTTCAAGCGTCGTCTGAGCGAAGGCCTTGATGTCGGCGGCCTCGAACGGGAAGTAGCCGTCCCTGTGCGAGAGCACGTGAACGTAGGCCTGAGCCGCGCCGGCCAGCAGCGCGGCGGCGGCAGCGCGCGTCTCGGCCCCCCGCGTCTCGCACCCGGAGAACACGGCGTAGGTGACCTCCGTGTTCGGCCGCTCATCCAACAGTCGCAGCACGGTCCCCCCCGCCCCGATCTCGACGTCGTCGGCGTGGGCGCCGAGGAGGAGGAGGCGGAGCGGCTCGTCGCGGCCGAGCCCAGGATTGAGGCCGAACACTAGCGCCCGGCGAGGACCGGCGGCTCGAGCGAGCCGTCGCCGAGGCCGGCGGGGTCCGCCTCGGCGTGGGGCCGGGCCGGGCCGGCGAGGCCGTCGCCCGTGACGCGGCGGTCGCCCCAGACCTCCCACGGGGCGTGGCCGGCGTTGTAGATGTCCTCGAGGAGCTTCTTCTCCTTGAACGTGTCCATGCACGCCCAGAACCCGTCGTAGTCGTACGAGCCGAGCTGGCCGACGGCGGCCATCCGGTGCGACGGCTCGGCGAGGATGTCCTCTCCCGGGAGGATGTAGTCGAAAAAGCGCCGGTTCATGACGAAGAAGCCGCCGTTGATGCGGAGGCCCATCTCCGTCACGTGGCGGACCTCCGTGACGGCCCCCGTCGGGTCGGTCTGGATGACGTGGCTCGTGTAGTTCGGCCGGACGCCGAGGAACGTCGCGGCGCGCCCGCTGGCCTGCGCGAACTCGACCATCCGGTCGAGCGGCGCGTCGCTCACGCCGTCGGCGTAGTTGGCGAGGAACCACTCGTCGTCGCCGAGGAACTCGCGGACGGCCAGGAGCCGCTCGCCGACGCACGCCGACAGGCCCGTGTCGACGAACGTGATCCGCCAGTCGTGGATATCGGACCGCATCAGCTCGACGTCCTTCCCGCCCGTCAGCACGAAGTCGTTCGAGACCGTCTCGTCGTAGTCGACGAAGTAGCGCTTGATGTGGTCGGCGCCGTGGCCGAGGCAGAGGATGAAGTCCTTGTGCCCGTAGTGGGCGTAGTACTTCATGAGGTGCCACAGGATCGGCCGGTAGCCGACGCAGACCATGGGCTTCGGGATCGGGCCCGAGTGCTCCTTGATCCGCATCCCTTCGCCTCCGCAGAACAGGACGACTTTCATCACGCGTGGGGGGTCGTTCGCACGGCCGGTGCCTCAGAAACGGCGCCGTCGCCGCCCGGGCGCGAGACAGACGTCCAGACCGTCCCGGCTTTTTTCCGGAAGACCGGCTGAACCGGGCGCCCGAGCAGGAAGCCGTCGACTGAGCCCGCGTCGAGCGCCCGGGCGTACACCTCGAGCGCGCCCGCGACCGCCTCGGCCGTCTGGTCGACGACGTCGTCGGTGTGGGCCGTCGTGATCACGAACGAGGGGGCGAGGACGCCGCGCCGCGCGAGCTCCTGGAGGAACAGCGTCCGGAACGGCTGCGACGGCTCCCCCTCCGGGTCCTTGGTAAAGAACACGAGGTTGCAGTCCCGCCCGGCCGTCCCGACCCAGTCGCCGAGGCCGGCCGCCGCGGTCACGTCGTGGACCGCCGCGCGGAGCCGGGCGCCCTGCCGCAGAAGCTGGCCGGCGACGTCCTCGTCGCGGGCGATCCGCATCGCCTCGATGGCGGCGGCGAGCGCGTGCGTCTCGGCGCCGTGGGTGGCCGAGAGCAGGAACAACCGGTCCTTCTCGGTGTTGAGCCCGCCCGCCTCCATCAGGTCGCGGCGCCCCGCGAGCGCCGAGACCGAGAACCCGTTGGCGAGCGCCTTGCCGAACGTGCTGAGGTCCGGGTCGAGCCGGAACAGTCCCTGCGCCCCGCGCGCGCTCCAGCGGAAGCCCGTGATCATCTCGTCGAGCACGAACACGACGCCGCGCTCCCGACACGCCGCGATCGCCGCGCGAACGTAGTCGCCCGGGTCGCTCTCGTCGCGGACGGCCTCCATCACGACGCACGCCGGCCGGTGCGTGTCGAGCACTTCCACGAGTGCGTCGAGGTCACCGTACGGGAAGCCGACGGTCAGGTCCTTGACGGACTGCGGGACGCCGGCGTCCATCTCGGTCGTCCCGATGAACCAGTCGTCCTGCGACAGGAACGGGTGGTCCTCGCAGATCGCGACCGTGTCGCGGCCGGTCGCCGCGCGCGCCACCTTGACCGCCGCCGTCGTCGCCGACGAGCCGTCCTTGGTGAACTTGACGCAGTCGGCACCGACGAGGTCGAGAAACGCCTCCGCGGCCTCGAGCTCGACGCGGGCGGGGCGGGTAAAGTTGGCGCCGCGCGCGATCCAGTCGGCGGCGGCGCGGTTGACGCGCGGCTCGGCGTGGCCGAGCGTGACGGCCCGGAGCCCCTGCCCGTACTCGACGAAGCGGTTGCCGTCGAGGTCCCAGACGTGCGCGCCCTCGCCGCGGTCGACCACGACGGGCATCCACTCGGGCATCTGGTCGTCGCCCTTCGCGTAGGTGTGAGCCCCGCCCGGGATGAGGCGGTGCGCGCACCGCTGGTGGTCGCGGCTCCGTGCGAAGCGGTGGAAGTCGGGGTCCATCATCCGGTCGGGAGGCCCGTGACGAGGTCGTCGGCCGAGAGCGTCGCCCCGTCGCCCACGGGCGCCGCCGAGCGGGACGTCTCGTCCGTAAGGAGGTCCGCCTCGAGGAGTCGGTCGGCCGCGGCGCGGACGGCAGCGAACGGGAGCCCACTGTGCTCGGCGACGTCGAGGAGCGAGTGCCGGCCGTCGGACAGGTTGAGGACCCAGAGCGCGGCCTGTTGCGCCTCGGGGCCGTTGGGGAGGCCGCCCAGGCTGGCGTAGAGCCCGCGCCGGCCGAGCTGCGGCTCGCCGTACGGCTGCGCGTTGCGGTAGAGCCCGTCGCCGTCGAGCGTCCGGACGATCGCCTCGAGCGCCTCGAGGGACGCCGCCAGCGACTCGGGGCGGACGAGCGCGAGGTCGTCACCGGACGTGTGGTACTCTGGGTACTCTCCGTGCGGCGTCCGCGTGAGGCGCCCGACGGGCAGGTCGAAGCCTGGACTCCCGAACTGCCGCTCGTCGTAGCCGGTCGGCGTGAACGGGCGGACGTCGAGATCGTGGCCGAGATCACGGAGGGCGAGTTCGGCGGCGCGGTCGACGGCCAGCGGCGCGTCGAGCGTCCCGCGCCGCGAACGCTTGTAGGTAAAGCCGCCCGCGTCGCCCAGGTTGGCAAGGACGAGGCCGTGTCGGATCCGGCCGAGGTGGGCGTGGTTGCGATCGAGCCACGCGATCGCGCCGATCGTGCCCGGCGCGAACAGGAAGCGGACCGTGTGACGCGGCGTCGAGCCGTCGAACAGGCGCCGCGCGAGCAGCGTCGCGACGGCCAGCGACGACGCGTTGTCGTTCGCCATCGCCGGGTGGCACGCGTGCGCCGAGAGGAGGATCTCGTCCTCCGTCTGGCCCGGCACGACCACCTCTCCGTACGTCAGGCTCCCGTCGACGTGCTCGGCGTCGACGACGACTTCGACGTCGCCCCCCTCGCCGATCTCCTCCGCCAACGCGTCAAGCGCACGCTGGGACAGGCAGAAGCCCCACGTCGGCGCGTAGTACGACGTCCGGTACGGGACGAGGCCGGGCCGGTCGGGCAGCGTGTGGAGGTGCGCCCGGGCCGCCCACAGCGGCATCCGGTCGCGGGCGGGGACGCTGTACTGGACGAGGTGGAGCGGGCTCTCGGCCCAGTCGGCGATCCGGGTGCCGTCCTCGCGCGCGAGGTAGGCCTCACGGACGCGCCACTCCTTGGGCACCGCCCAATCGAGGACGCGCGTGCCAGACGGGATCTCCGTGATGCGGAGCGGGACGCGCTGGCCGAGGGCCAGAAGCGTCTGCCGGAGGCCGTCGCCGGTGATGCTGCGGCGGTGGGGCAGGACCTCCGCGACGAGCTCGTGCAGGCGAGCGCCGAGGCCGCCGGCCTCGGAGGGAGGCGGGGACGAGGTCGGGGGGGCGACGATGGGCAACAGTCGGAGCGGCGATTCGGCCTCGGTATCGGCCGTTCCAGGCCCTCACTGAACCCCCACACGGCCTTGGCAAAGGCCGCGCGGAGCCTTCGCCGCGACTCCCCCAGAGGGCCAGACCATCCGGCCGACTCCTCCGTACCCTCCGGGCCATTTGTTCGACAACCCGCACCTACAGTCATGACCAAGGGTACGATCACGCAGTTCGACGCTCGCCGCGGCACCGGTTTCGTCCGGCACCACCGTGGCGACCACGGCATCCCGTTCTCGCTTCGCCACGCGGCCGACCACGACCTCGCCCACGGCGACGCGGTCGAGTTCACCGTTCGTGGCGGCAAGGCCGGGGTGGCCGCCCACGGCGTCCGACGCGTCCGCGCCATGTCGTAGGCGTAGCCTCGCCCGGTTCTAGAACGCCCGCGGGATTCGTCCTGCGGGCGTTCTCCGCATCTGGGCGCATCCCGCGAGCCGGGCCGCCGTACGGTCGGTCTCCACTCTCACCCCCACTCCCATGACTCGCGGCACCGTTCACCAGTACGACTCCGACCGTGGCACCGGCGTGCTGTGCTGCATCGCCGGGACCCTCGTCCCCTTCTCGTCCCGCAACCCCGCCCTTTGCGTCGGAGACGAGATCACCGTCCGCCTCGTCGGCGGCATCGCTGGGCTCTACGCCTCCGACGTCACCCCGGCGGCGGCGCCTCAGCGCCAGACGGCGACCGCGTCGAGGGGCTTTCTCTGGAGGTCCGGCACGCTCGCCCCCTTGGCCGGGTAGCCGACTGGGAACAGGATGAACGGCGCCTCCTGCGCCGGCCGCTCCAGGATCTCGCTCAGGAAGCGCATCGGCGACGGCGTGTGCGTGAGCGTCGCCAACCCGGCTTGGTGGAGTGCAGCGATGAACAGGCCGGCCGCGATGCCGCAGCTCTCCTGCACGTAGTAGTGCTTCCGCTTCGAGCCGTCGGGCCGGCGGCCCCAGCGCTGGGCGAACAGGACGACGAGCCACGGCGCCGTCTCGAGGAACGGCTTCCGCCAGTCGGTCCCGAGCGGGGCGAGCGCCTCGAGCCACTCGTCGGACATCCGGCCGCCGTAGCTCTCGCGCTCCTCGGCCTCGGCGGCCTCGCGGATGCGGCGCTTTGTGCCCGGGTCCGAGACCGCGACGAACGTCCACGGCTGCATGTGGGCCCCGCTCGGCGCCGTGCTGGCCGTCGCGATGGCCCGCTCGACGACGGCGCGCGGGACCGGCCGGTCCGAGAACTCGCGAACGGAGCGGCGGGCGTCCATCGTCTCGAAGAACGCCTCGGCCCGCGCGAGGGACTCCGCCTCGGTGAGAGGCTCGACGGCGTACGGAACGGTCGGGTGCACGTCCGCCACTAGTACGTCGTGCCGCCGCGCGCGACGAACGCGTCGAACACGGCCACGGCCTCGTCGCGGAGGTGCGGGCCGTCGACCTCGACCGGCGCGCCGCCGAGGCGCTTCATGTCGCGGTTCGAGATCGGGAGCTCGCGGAAGCCGCACCGGTCGGCGTCGGCGATGGTGGCGCCGTAGACGATCCGGTCGACGTTTGCCCAGTGGATGGCACTGAAACACATCGGACACGGCTCGCACGACGAGTACAGCGTGCACCCGCCGAGGTCGATGGTGTCGAGCACGCGGCACGCCTCGCGGAGCGCGTGGACCTCCGCGTGCGCCGTGATGTCGGTCGTCTGGAGCACGACGTTGTGGACCGCGACGACGCGCTCGGGCTCCGCCAGCGCCTGGCCCTCGGCGTGCGTGCGGACGATGACGGCGCCGAACGCGCTCCCCCCGGCGTCCACGCCCTTCTGCGCCCACGCGATGGCTTCGCGGAGGTAGGCGGCGTCCGTGGGGGAGAGCTCGGGCATGCCGAAGGTTACGGGCGGAGCGCGAAGCGGACGACGACCGTCGCGCGGACGTCGCTCGACCCGGCCGAGTAGGCCGCCGGCTCGGCCTCTAGCGCCTCGACCACCACCTCGTCGTAGCCGCCCATCCCGCGGGGAAAGGGCGTCACGGGTGCCGCGCCCTGCTCCACGATGGCCGCCACGTCGCCGAGCGTCCGGCCGGCGGCCGTCGCCAACCGCTGGGCCTTGGCGCGGGCGCGGGCCATCGCCTCGTCGAGCGCGCGGTCCTGATACGGGCCCGACTCTTTGATGGTGTAGACGAGCCCGTCGAGACGGTTCGCGCCGACCTCCACCACCGACGCCACCAACTCGGGCACGACGGCGAGGCTGTCGGTCTCGACGGCGACGATCCGGAACGCCTGGAAGCCGTCGGGGCCGCGCTCGCCGTAGGCCTCGCCGAGGCTGAGGCCCTCGATCGTGACCTGGCGGTCGGCGATGCCGTAGGAGCGGACCTGCGTGAGCACGCGGGCCACGTCCTCCTCGTGCTGGCGGAGCGCCTCGGCGGCCGTCTCCGCCCGGGTCTGCACGCCGAGGCGGATGACGGCGCGGTCGGGCGGCGCCGTGACGGTCGCCGACCCGACGACGGTGACGGTGTTGGCGTCGAGGTCGATCTCGACGGCCTGGGCGGCGACGGTGGGCGCCGCGAGGACGGCGAGGGCGAGGAAAAGCGAGCGCATGAGAGGGAACGTTGGGACGCCTCTCCAAACGCCTCTTCGCTCGGTCTCGTCTACGGGTGGAGCCGGCCGAGGAGACGCGGGAAGGGCCCCGTCTCGCGGACGTGCGAAAGCCCGCAGACGTAGGCGACCGTCCGCTCCAACCCGAGCCCGAAGCCGGCGTGCGGGACGCTCCCGTACTTCCGGAGGTCGAAGTACCAGTCGAACGCGCTCTCGGGCAGTCCGTGGGCCTCGACCTGGTCGCGGAGGAACTGCAGGTCCGTCGCCCGCTCGCCACCGCCGACGATCTCGCCGTAGCCCTCCGGCGCGAGGACGTCCATGCCAAGCGCGAGGCGGTCGTCCTCGGGGTCCCGCTTCATGTAGAACGCCTTGACGGCCGCCGGGTAGCGGTGGACGATGACCGGCGTCTGGAAATGACGCGTCAGGACCGTCTCGTCGGACGCGCCGAAGTCGCTCCCCCACTCGAAGTCGCGGGCGCTGGCCTTCCACGACGGGATGTTGCGGAGGCCCTCGGCGATCTCGTCGAGGCGGACGTTGATCGCGATCTCGCGCGCGTCGATCCGCCGCTTCTCGCCCTTTTTGGCCTGGCCGTAGCGCGCGCGGTTCTCGTCGCGCTCGGTCTCGAGCGCGTGCTTCTCGTCTTCCAGCCCCTCCTGCTCGGCATCGAGCAGGGTCTGCGTCGCGTCGCCGGTCAGGAGCTCGACGGCCTCGGTGTAGCTCAGACGCGGGAACGGCGTCGCCATCGCGGCCTCGAGCTTGCCGACGTCGCGGCCGAGCGTCTCGAGTTCGTCGCGGCAGTCGGCCGTCACCGCCGCCAGGATCGCGACGAGCAGCTCTTCGGCGACCTCCATGTTCATGGCGAGGTCGTAGAAGGCCATCTCGGGCTCGATCATCCAGAACTCCGTGAGGTGCCGCCGGGTCCGGCTCTTCTCGGCGCGGAACGTCGGCCCGAAGGTGTAGATCTTGCCGTGGGCCATCGCCATGGCCTCGCCGTGGAGCTGGCCCGACTGCGTGAGGTAGGCCGGCTCGCCGAAGTAGTCGAGCTCGAACAGCGTGGACGTGCCCTCGACGGCGTTCCCGGTCAGGATCGGCGCGTCCATCTGGATGTACCCCTCGCCCTGGAAGTAGGCGTGGATGGCCGTGATGATCCGGTTGCGGACGCGCATGGCGGCCCACTGCCGCTGGCTGCGGAGCCAGAGGTGCCGGCGGTCCATCAAGAACTCGACGCCGTGGTCCTTGGGCGTGATCGGGTACGGCTCGGCGAGCGCGAGGACCTCGACCGACTGGGCCTGGACCTCGACGCCGCCACGCTGGCGGTCGTCGGCCTTGACCTCGCCGACGACGCGGAACGCGCTCTCCTGCGTCAGGGACCCGGCCGCCTCGAACGCCTCCGCCCCCACCTGCTCCTCGTTGACGACGACCTGCACGATGCCGGACCCGTCGCGGAGCTCGAGAAAGTAGAGGCCTTTCCCCGAGCGCGCGTTGTACAGCCACCCGTTGACGGTGACGGTGTCCCCGACCTTGGCGGGCAGGGCTTCGACGCGGACGAACGGCTCGGTCATGACGGCGGCTGGGGCTTCCGGGGAGAGGAGCCAGAAGCTACGGGCGCCACCCGTGCCGAGATGGGAACCCGGGGATGGGGAAATGGCAGATCTCTCCCGCCTCGGCCGGCGGCCCGCCGAGGCGGCCCCTCCCGGGTCGAGGGGGGCGGGCGCCCGCGGCAGGCGCCCCCGAGACGGCGTTCCCTCTCCGCCTCATTCCTGAGGGCGGCCGACCTACCGGACCAACTGGGTCTCCCAGTCGGGGATCGAGACCTCGCCGGTCACGTCCGAATGGATGAGCTCGTAGCGGTCGGACGAGTAGCGGTCGACGAACACGAAGATCGCCTGGCCCTCCCCCGGGATGTTGTCGTAGCGCCAGATCTCGTGCTGGAGCAGGTCGGCCTCGAACGGCCGGCGGTCGATCTCGGTCGGCGGGCCGTACGTCAGGAAAACGCGCCCGCGGTCGGTCTCGTAGGGCTCTTGCCCGAACTCGTTGAACCGCTGGCCCACGACGCGGAGCCGGTTGTAGAAATTCTGCCGGGCCTGATTGACGGCCGGGATGCCGTCCTCGTCACGGCTCGTCCAGAAGGTGGCCAGAAAGGCGCGGCGCTCGTCGTCGGTCGACAGAGCGGCGATCTGGGCCTCCTCACGGCCCGTGGCGATCACGCGGGCGTGGGCGAGGTTCTGCAGGAGCTCTTCCTCCCCCCTCGCGGCGTAGAGCGTCTCCTCGAACGACAACGCGCCCCCCGTGGCGACCGGCGCCACGTCCGGGTTGATGACGAAAAACCGCTTGCTCTGCTCGGCGACGGCCTCGTTCGCCTCGTTGAGCGCGACGAGGCGGAGGTAGTAGATCCCGCTCGGCAGCGTGCTCACGTCGATCTGCCCTGTGATGACGTCGACCTCACGGGCCGTCCGGTCGAGGCGCTCCTCGTGGTCCGGAAGCGCCGAGCCCGTCGCGCTCTCGGCGATGAACGAGACGAGCGTGTAGTCCCCACCGACGTCCGGCGGCCCGTACACCTCGGCGTAGTAACGGACGGCCGCGCCGTCGCCGCCGTAGAACGCGTCGGGGTTCGGGCGGATGGACAGGCCGCTCTTGGCGAGCGGGTCCGTCGGGTCCGACGTCGGACGGATCTGGGTGGCCAGTTGTACGGCCGAGATCGCCGTCCCCTGTGCCTCGGCGTAGTCCGGGACCGTCAGGTTGAGGAGCGCGCGGACCTCCTGTTCGCCCTCCGGCATCAGCGTCACATCGACCTCGTACTCCCCCGGCGCCACGGCGAGGCGGACCTGCTCGACGAACACCTGGGTCGACGTGAGCGCCGTCGTGTCCTCGATGGCGTAGGCGTACGGGAGCGTCCGGTCGTACGCCGGCGCGGCCTCGGCGCCGGACGGGGCCGCCTGCGCGACCGGCCGGACGACGATGTGGGTCGGGACGACGGCCTCGAACCCCGACGCCGCCGGCGAGAACGGGAGCGTCGCCGCGCGGAACGAGAGGTAGAGCTCGACGAGCGACTGGTCCTCCGAGTACTGGAACGTCGCGGCGTCGGGGCGGAACACGATGGGCTCCTGGGCGGACGACGCGGCGGAGGACAGGGCGAGCGCGGCGAGCGCCAGAGCGCGTAGAGATCGGGTCATTCGGGGCGAAAATGCGGGGTACAGACCCGTAACGGGCGGGGCGAAGATAACGTGCGTTGGGGCTCTCCCCCGGACCGCCGCCGGAGGTGGGGCCGTAGATTTGACTCTTCAGTCGCTCTTCGCCCCTCAGCTTCGGAAGCGCTTCCAGCGCGCCGACCCCGTCGTATGAACGCCCCGGACCGCGTCCTCCACCACCTCGACGCCCTCGGCCTCGGCCGGACCCAGACCGTCTTTTACAACCTCCCGCCCGCCCGGCTGGCGGAGCTCTCAATCCGGCGCGGCGAGGGCCGCCTGACCGAGGGCGGCCCGCTCGCCACGCGGACCGACCCGCACACCGGCCGCTCGCCCAACGACCGGTTCATCGTCCGCGAGCCGTCGAGCGAGGAGCACGTCGCGTGGGGCGACGTCAACAAGCCGATTTCAGAGGACTCCTTCGACCGGATCCACGAGGCGATGATTCGCTACGCGACCGGCCGCGAGGTCTTCGTCCGCGACTGCTACGCCGGCGCCGACCCGCGCTACCGCGTCCGGGTCCGCGTGATCACCGAGAAGGCGTGGCACTCCATGTTCGCCTTCAACATGTTCCTCCGGCCGGCCACCGAGGCGGAGCTGGAGGACTTCGAGCCGGACTACACCGTGCTCGACCTCGCCGACTTCAAGGCGACCGACAAGATCAACCAGGAGCTCAACTCGTCGACGTTCGTCCTCCTCCACCTCGGGCGCGGGCTCGTCCTCATCGGCGGGACGAACTACGCCGGCGAGATCAAGAAGTCGATCTTCTCGGCGCTCAACTACGTCCTCCCCGACAAGGGCGTCCTCCCGATGCACTGCTCGGCCAACGAGGCCGTCGGGGGCGGAAACACGGCCGTCTTCTTCGGGCTCTCCGGGACCGGCAAGACGACGCTCTCGGCCGACGCCCGCCGCGTGCTCATCGGCGACGACGAGCACGGGTGGAGCGACGAGGGCGTGTTCAACTTCGAGGGCGGGTGCTACGCCAAGGCCATCAAGCTCAGCCCCGAGTCCGAGCCCGAGATCTACCAGACCACGCGGGAGTTCGGGACGCTCGTCGAGAACGTGGTCCTCAACCCGGACCGGACGATCGACTTCGACGACGCGACGGTCACGCAGAACACGCGCCTCTCGTACCCGATCTACCAGATCCCGAACGCGAGCGCCGACGGGATGGGCGGCGTGCCGGAGACGGTCGTCTTCCTCACGGCCGACGCGTTCGGCGTCCTCCCTCCCATCTCGAAGCTGACCCCGGACCAGGCCCAGTACCACTTCCTCAGCGGCTACACCGCGAAGGTCGCCGGGACGGAGCGCGGCGTGACGGAGCCGAAGGCGACGTTCTCGGCCTGCTTCGGCGAGCCGTTCATGGTCCTCCCGCCGTCGCGCTACGCCGAGATGCTGGGCGAGCGGATCGAGCAGACCGGCGCCCGCGTGTTCCTCGTCAACACGGGCTGGACCGGCGGGCCGTACGGGACCGGCGAGCGGATGGAGCTCGCGCACACGCGGCGCATGATCGACGCCGCCCTCGCCGGCGAGCTCGACGACGTCGAGACAGAGACGGAGCCGGTCTTCGGCCTCGAAGTCCCCGTCGCCGTCGACGGCGTCCCGGACTCGGTCCTCCGCCCCCGCCAGACGTGGGCCGACACCGAGGCCTACGACGCCAAGGCGCGGGAGCTGGCGGAGATGTTCGCGAGCAACTTCGAGAAGTACCGCGAGAACGTGTCGGAGGCGGTCCGCGAAGCCGGGCCGATTCGCGAGCTGGCCTAAAAAATGTGGGGCGCGGGGCGCCCCGGGTGACGGTCCGGCCGCCGGATTCCCGTCTCTCGGGGCGACCACCCACGCCCCTCAATGACCACGCGTTTCGCTCTCCGCCCGCTCCTCGCCGGGCTCCTCCTCGTCGGCCTCGCCGGCTGCGACGCCTTCGGCGGCAGCGACCCCTCGCTCGCCAACGTCCTCACGGCCGTCCAGGTCGGCACGACCCAGGCCACCCTCGTCGACGACGACGTCCCGACCGGCGGGACCGGCACCGCCCCCGGCCTCGACGGCGGCCCCCACGTCGTCCGGGGCGGCTCGGCGCTCCGCGGCCGCCCGCCGCCCGGCGCCGCCCGGGTCTACGTCGGCGTCGCGG
>JAAXJP010000277.1 GCA_012269805.1 Rubrivirga sp. | reverse complement strand
CGTCGGCGTCAAGGGCGGGGGGTGTTCGGGGATGAGCTACGTCCTCGGCTTCGACAAGCGCCGCGAGCACGACCTCGCGTTCGACCTCGACGCCGACGACGACGCCGGCCCCATCACCGTGTTCATGGACAAGCGCCACGGGCTCTACCTCATGGGCACGACCGTCGACTACCACGACGGCCTCGACGCGCGCGGGTTCATCTTCGAGAACCCCAACGCGACCCAGACCTGCGGCTGCGGCAGCTCGTTCGCTGCCTAGCCAGGCCGCCGGCCTCGGCGGCCCGCCCGACCGGGCGCCCGAGGCCAGCGACCCCACGCGCTCCGGCGCAACCACCCTCCATCATGGAAGGCAACTTTTCCAACCGCGTCCGCGACGTGATCTCGTACTCCCGCGAGGAGGCGATCCGCCTCGGGCACGACTACATCGGGACCGAGCACCTGCTCCTCGGCATCATCCGGGAGGGCGAGGGGATCGCCGTCAAGATCCTCCGCAACCTCGGGTGCGACCTCTTCAAGCTGAAGAAGGCCGTCGAGGACACCGTCCGCTCCACGGGCGGGACGCTCACCGTCGGCAACATCCCGCTGACGAAGCAGGCCGAGAAGGTCCTCAAGATCACGTACCTCGAGGCGAAGCTGTACAAGAGCGACGTCATCGGGACCGAGCACCTCCTGCTCTCGCTCCTGCGCGACGACGAGAACGTCGCGGCGCAGATCCTCCAGCAGGCGTTCTCGGTGAGCTACGACGCCGTCCGCGCCGAGCTCGACTCCATCCTGAGCGGGAAGGCCTCCCCCCGCGCCGCGACCGACGAGCCCGGGAGTGGCTCTGGCCGCGGGCGCTCCCGCTCGTCCAGCAGCAGCAAACGAGAGATGGCAGAAAAGTCCAAGACCCCGGTCCTCGACAACTTCGGCCGGGACCTCACGAGCCTCGCCGAGGAGGGCAAGCTCGACCCGATCGTCGGCCGCGAGGTCGAGATCGAGCGCGTGGCTCAGGTCCTCTCCCGGCGTAAGAAGAACAACCCGGTCCTCATCGGCGAGCCCGGCGTCGGCAAGACGGCGATCGCCGAGGGGCTCGCGCTCCGGATCGTCCAGCGGAAGGTCTCGCGCGTCCTCTACGACAAGCGGATCGTGACGCTCGACCTCGCCGCCCTCGTGGCCGGCACGAAGTACCGCGGCCAGTTCGAGGAGCGGATGAAGGCCGTCATGACGGAGCTGGAGAAGAACCAGGACGTCATCCTCTTTATCGACGAGCTCCACACGCTCGTGGGCGCCGGCGGCGCCTCGGGCTCGCTCGACGCCTCGAACATGTTCAAGCCGGCGCTCGCGCGCGGCGAGATCCAATGCGTCGGCGCGACGACGCTCGACGAGTACCGCCAGTTCATCGAGAAAGACGGCGCGCTCGACCGGCGCTTCCAGAAGATCATCGTCGACCCGGCCACGCCCGAGGAGGCCGTCGAGATCCTGACCCAGATCCAGCCGAAGTACGAGGAGCACCACAACGTCGACTACGACGAGGGCACGATCGAGCTCATCGTCAAGCTCTCGGAGCGCTACATCACCGACCGGCACCTCCCCGACAAGGCCATCGACGTCCTCGACGAGGCCGGCGCCCGCGTCCACCTCGCCAACATCAAGGTGCCGCCGGAGGTCGTCGAGCTCGAGGAGCAGATCGAGGCGGTCAAGGAGGAGAAGAACGAGGTCGTCAAGAGCCAGAACTTCGAGAAGGCCGCCCAGCTCCGCGACAAGGAGAAGAAGCTCCAAGAGGAGCTCCAGAACGTCAAGGACGAGTGGGAGCGCCAGTCCGAGGACGAGACGTACCCCGTGACCGAGTCCGACATCTCGGCCGTCGTCGCGATGATGACCGGCGTGCCGGTCGACCGCGTCCAGACGACGGAGGGCGCCAAGCTGCTCAACATGGAGACCGAGCTGAAGGGCTCCGTGATCGGGCAGGACGAGGCCATCGTCAAGCTGGCGCGCTCGATCCGCCGGACGCGCGCCGGCCTCAAGGACCCGAAGCGGCCCATCGGTTCGTTCATCTTCCTCGGGCCGACGGGCGTCGGCAAGACGGAGCTGGCCAAGCGGCTGACCGAGTACCTCTTCGACAGCCAGGACGCCCTCATCCGGATCGACATGTCGGAGTACATGGAGAAGTTCTCCGTGTCGCGCCTCGTCGGCGCGCCTCCCGGCTACGTCGGCTACGAGGAGGGCGGGCAGCTGACCGAGAAGGTCCGCCGCAAGCCCTACAGCGTGGTGCTCCTCGACGAGATCGAGAAGGCCCACCCGGACGTGTTCAACATCCTGCTCCAGGTGCTCGACGACGGGATCCTGACCGACGGCCTCGGCCGCCGCGTCGACTTCCGGAACACGATCATCATCATGACCTCGAACATCGGGGCGCGGGACATCAAGAACCTCGGCAAGGGGATCGGCTTCAGCCTCACCGACGACACGTTCGACTACTCGAAGATGAAGTCGACGGTCGAGGACGCCCTCAAGAAGGTGTTCAACCCGGAGTTCCTCAACCGGATCGACGACGTCATCGTCTTCCACCCGCTCGAGAAGACCCACATCCTCGAGATCATCGACGTCATGCAGACGGACCTCTTCGCGCGCGTCGAGGACCTGGGCATCGACATCGACCTGACGAAGGCGGCCAAGGAGTTCCTCGTCGAGAAGGGCTTCGACCCCCAGTTCGGCGCCCGCCCGCTCCGGCGCGCGATCCAGAAGTACGTCGAGGACCCGATGGCCGAGGCGATCCTGACGAACGACCTCCAGGAAGGCGCCAAGATCACCGTCGACCACAAGAAGGACGACGACGAGCTGTCCTTCAAGACCAAGAAGGCCAAGGCCTCCAAGAAGAAGGCCGACGAGCCGGAAGAGGAGCCCGAAGCGGAGGCGCCCGCCACGGACGACTAGGCTCTGGCCCTCTCCCCTACCCCGCCCGCCTCGGTGACCGCGCCGAGGCGGGCGGTTTTCGTTCGGGGCACGCCGCTCAGCACTTGACGCCGGGGCGGCATGGGGTACCATCGGCGCCGCTCGATCCGAGCGCCCACCAGCCCCCACGTCCATGACCAAACCCGCCGCGCTCGGCGTGGCCCTGCTGGCCCTCGCCGCGTGCGACGCGGCCGGCCCCACCGACCCCGCCTCCGAAGACCCGATCGTCGGGACGTGGTCGGTGGCCTCCCTCGCCTCCGAAGAGATCGCGACGGTCTCCGAGACCCAAACCGTCCTCGACGCGACGTCGCCCGGTACGAGCAGCGTCCGCGTGACCGGCGCCGAGAGCGCGGACCTCGACGTCCTCTCCTACGTCAGCCGGTACCACGAAGGCCTCTCGTTCTCGCTGCTCTCGTACGACCCAACGGGCGCCTACCCGGCCCGGCCCATGGCGTTCACCGTGAACGACGAGCCGTCGTACCGGACGCTCCAGCTCTACGTCCAGGCCGAGGACTATCCGACGTACTACCCCGACGGCGAGCTCGGCTCTCGGATGGTGCGGGACGGCTGGACGTACCGGTTCCAGAACCTTCAACTCGGTGCCTACGACGGGCGGCGCGTGACGGTCGCGGGGACGTTCGCGTTCGCCACCCGCACGCTGACAGCCGACCGTCCGACGGTGATCGCCTCGTACGCCTACACGAACGACCCGACGTATCGCCTCGACTACACCTTCGGGGCCGACGGCCAGTTCACCATCCGTGAAGGCGCGGGCAACGCGTCCATCGAGCGCTCCGGGACGTGGACCCGGACGGGCGGCCGAATCGAACTCCGGCGTCCCATCGAAGACGGCACCGCGACGCAGATCCTCGAGTACGCCGTCACCGTCGATGGAACGACGCTGACTCTCACCAACGACCGAGCGCAGAGCAACTGCACGGGGGGGTGCCTCCAATCGTACGAACAGTCGTACGGCATCCGGCCAGGGACGCTCCGCCGACTGGACGCCGCCTTCTCCAGCCGGTTCGTGCGCGCCGGAACGGCGACGGCGTCCGCGCAGGCCGCGACGCCTCAACCGCCGGTGCCACTCGCGATCCGTGAGCGGCTGCTTCTCGGTCCGATCCGGTAGCGATCGCCCGCCCCGCCTCGGCAGTGGCGCCGAGGCGGGCCGAGCCGCACCGAGGCGGCGCTATTCCTCCTCGTCGTCCTCGTAGTCGCCGGGCGTGACGGCGCCCCCGGTGTAGCCGGGCGCGTCGCTGGCGGGGAAGGTCTCGTACAGCGCCTCGTCGACGTCGCTGGAGGGGTCGATGGTGTCGTCGACGTCGGCTTCA
>JAAXJP010000318.1 GCA_012269805.1 Rubrivirga sp. | reverse complement strand
CTCGGCGACTGGCTCGAGGCCCACGCGCCCGCCGAGGCCGCCTGATCCGGCCCGCCTCGGTCGGCCGCTGGCGTCAGTCCGTCGGCCCCGGGAAGCCGTCGACGTACTCGATCGTGACGTCGGGGAAGCTCTCGACGAACGTGACGGTGTGGTCGGGGAAGGACTCGACCATCTGCCACTCGCCGGGGTCGTCGGCGAAGCTGTCGACCAACTGCACGCGGAGATCGGGAAACGACCTGACGACCTGGACCCTGCAGTCGGCGAAGCTCTCGACCACCTGGATCTTGCCGTAGAGCCGCTCGGCACCGGGGCAGTCGTCGCGCTCGGCGAACGGACTGAGGAGGGCGACGATGAGCCAGAGCGGGACCATGGCGCGGTGCGGTTGGCGGCACGGGCGCCCTCGACAGGAATCGAACCTGTGGCCTACTCTTTAGGAGAGAGTCGCTCTATCCGACTGAGCTACGAGGGCGAAAGAAACGATGACGTGCTCCCGCTGCGGCCAAGATAAACCCGACACCGAGTTCTACTTCCGGCGGACGGAGGGCCGACACCATCCGTATTGCCGGCCATGCCACAACGCCTATACCCAAGAACGCTTTAAGCGTCGGAAAGAGGAGGCCGTCGTCTACCTGGGCAGCCACTGCGTCGATTGCGGAGGGGCGTTTCATACGTCCGTCTTCGAGTTCCATCACAGGGACCCGGCTCAGAAAGACCTCACGGGCAACCAGATCAAACGCGCGGCCTGGGATCGTGTCCGGGCGGAGCTCGACAAGTGCGACCTGCTCTGCGCCAACTGCCATCGGATGCGTCACTGGGCGGACACCGAGCTCTGATCGTAACGGACCAGGGCGAGTCTGCGGGCGACGCCTAGCTTCGCACGTCCCCCCCAAGCCCGCATGCCCGAACCCGCACCGCCCGCGAACAAGAAAGCCATCTGGGCCTGGTCGCTCTACGACTTCGCCAACTCGGCGTTCACGACGCTCGTCATCACGTTCATCTACGCCACGTTTTTTGTCAAGGGCGTGGCGCCGGACGAGACGACGGGCTCGGTCCTGTGGTCGTGGGGCGTCGTCACGCCGACGGCGATCGTCGTCGCCCTCCTCTCCCCGCTCCTCGGCGCGCTCGCCGACCGGACGGCGACGCGGAAGCGGGCCCTCTTCATCACGACGACCATCACGGTCCTCGGGACCGCACTGCTGTTCTTCCCCCAACGCGGCGACGTGATCGGCGCGATCGCGCTCGTCGTCGTCGCCAACATCGCGTTCGAGATCGGGCAGGTGTTCTACAACGCGTTCCTGCCCGAGATCGCCCCGCCGGACATGATCGGGCGCGTCTCCGGGTGGGGCTGGGCGCTCGGCTACGTCGGCGGGCTCCTGTGCATGGCGCTGGCCCTCGCGTTCGTGATGCCCGAGACGCCGCCGTTCGGGCTCGACAAGGCGACCGGCGAACACGTCCGCGTGACGAACCTGATCGTGGCCGGCTGGTTCGCCCTCTTCGCGCTGCCGGCGTTCCTCGTTCTGAGGGAGCCGCCCGCGGCCGAGGCGCCCGCCAAGAACCTGATCCGGGCCACGTTCGGCGAGCTCGGTGAGACGTTCCGTCAGATCCGCGACTACCGGCAGATCGTGCGGCTCCTCGTCGCCCGGCTGTTCTACAACGACGGCCTCGTGACCATCTTCGCGATGGGCGGCATCTTCGCGGCGACGGCCTACGGGTTCGAGGAGACCGAAATCCTCCTGTTCGGGATCGTCCTCAACGTGGCCGCCGGGCTCGGGGCGTTCGCGTTCTCGTTCCTCGACGACGCCATCGGCGGGAAGCGGACCATCTTCATCTCGCTCGGCCTGCTCGCGGTCGCCACGCTCGTGGCCGTGTTCGGGCCGACGAAGGCGTGGCTGTGGGGCGCCGGCGTCCTGATCGGGATCGCGTCGGGGCCGAACCAGGCCGCCAGCCGGTCCCTCCTCGGGCGGTTCGTGCCGGACGACAAGGAGACGGAGTTCTACGGCTTCTTCGCCTTCTCGGGCAAGGCGACGGCCTTTATCGGGCCGGTCATGTTCGGGCTCCTGACGTCCGTCTTCGGAACCGAGCGGGCCGGCGTGGGCTTCGTGCTCGTCCTGTTCGCCCTCGGCGCCGTCTTTCTCGCCCGCGTCGACGAAGCCGAGGGTCGGGCCACCCGCCTCGCCTCCATGACCCCCGCATGACCGTCGCCGACGTCCTCGCCACCCTCGACGCCTGGGCTCCGCCCGGACAGAAAGCCGACTTCGACCGCGTCGGTCTCCAGGTCGGAGACCCGGACGCCGAGGTCGACCGAGTTCTCGTCGCGCTCGACCTTACGCCCCAGGTGGTCGACGAGGCCGCCGGGGCGGGCGCGCAGCTCATCGTCACGCACCACCCGCTGCTGTTTAAGCCGGTCGGCCGCGTGACGGCCGACGACCCGGTGGGCGCGCTGGCGTGGCGGCTCGGGCGGGCGGGCATCAGCTACATCGCCATCCACACCAACCTCGACGCGGCGCGCGGCGGCGTGTCGTTCGCCCTTGCAGAGCAGCTCGGCATCGAGGCCCCGGAGATCCTCGCCCCGCTCCACGGCGTGATGCGGAAGGTCGTCGTGTTCGCCCCGCGCGACGCCGCCGGCGCCGTTCGTCGGGCGCTGGCGGAGGCCGGAGCCGGCGAGATCGGCGACTACTCCGGCTGCTCCTTCTCGTCCGATGGGACGGGCCGGTTCCGGCCGGAGCGCGGCGCCTCCCCCCACCTCGGCGTGCCCGGCGAGGACGCCGAGGTGGACGAGGTGCGGATCGAGGCAGTGGTGCCCGAGTGGGCCGTCGGTGCCGTGCGGAAGTCCGTGGCCGCCGCGCACCCCTACGAGGAGCCGGCGCTGGACGTCTACCCGCTGGAGGGTCGCGCCACGCGCCAGGGCTACGGGGCGATCGGGCGTCTGCGCGAGCCCGAGCCGCTCGCCGCGTTCCTCGCCCGCGTCCGCGACGCCCTCGGCGCCGGTGCCCTCCGCTACGTCGGCGACGACGCTCAGACGGTCGAACGCGTGGCGGTCTGCGGCGGCGCCGGGCTGTCGTTTCTCCCCGCGGCCCTCGCGGCCGGCGCCGACGCCTACGTGACCTCCGATGTGACGTACCACCGCTTTTTCGAGGCGCTCGACACGGAGGGCCGCCCCCGCGTCGCGCTCGTCGACGCCGGCCACTACGAGACCGAGGCGATCACCGAGCGGCTCATCGCCGACCGGCTCCACGCGGAGCACCCCGGCCTGAGGGTCGACGTGACCGCGACGCGGACGTCGCCGATGCGGACGTTTTCCGGGGCCTAGCGGCCACAATTCGCCCCGCTCTCAAAACTGGGCGCCGGTTGGGGAAGTACCCTACCAGACTCTCCACGCGCACGCACCTCATGGCGACCGACACCACGACGATCGAGGACCAGCTCCGAGCCCTCGTCCGCCTCCAGATCATCGACACCAAGATCGACCAGCTGACGAAGCTCCGCGGCGACCTCCCCGACGAGATCCAGGATCTCGAGGACGAGCGGGCCGGGCTCCAGACGCGGCTCAACAAGATCGACCAGGACAAGAAGGAGGCCGAGGTCCAGAAAAAGAAGCTGAAGCTCGACATCGCCGAGAGCGAGGGCCTCATCCGGAAGTACGAGGAGCAGCAGCTCCAAGTGCGCAACAACCGCGAGTACGACGCGCTCACGAAGGAGATCGAGGCCCACCGCCAGCGGATCTCGTCGGCCTACGAGGAGATCGAGCGCTACGACAACCTCGACGAGAACACGGCCGAGACGGTCGAGGGCGCCGACGACACGCTCAAGGAGCTCGAGGCCCGGATCGAGGAGAAGCGCGTCGAGCTCGACCGCGTCGTCGAGGAGACCAAGACCGAGCAGGAGCAGTACGAGGCCCAGCGCGACGAGGCCGCCGAGGCCATCGACGACCGCTACCTCCGGGCCTACGAGCGGCTCCGGACGCGCGTCCGCGACGGCCGCGCCGTGGTCCCGATCGAGCGCGGGGCGGCCGCCGGGTTCATGATCCCGCCGCAGCGCCAGGTCGAGGTCCGCCAGCGCGACCGGATCATCGTCTCCGAGCACGACGGCCGGATCGTCGTCGACGAGGCGCTCTTCGACGAGGTCACCGGCGAGACGGCGTAGCCCGTCCCGCCTCGGGGCCCGAGGCGGACGAACTCACGAGATCCCCGAGCGGGGGCCGGGACCGGAGCCGGCGGCCGGGCGGTTGTGGTGGGGGCGCCGGCCGGGGCGCCGCCGCGGGGGGGGCTCCCGGGGGGGCGGGGGCCG
>JAAXJP010000521.1 GCA_012269805.1 Rubrivirga sp. | reverse complement strand
CGCGGCCTGGACCTCGAACCGGAACTCGCCCGGGGGGAGGTTCGAGTAGGTGGCCGAGCGGTCGTCGGTGGGAGGGGACCACCCCTCGTCGAACCCGGCGAGGCGGTAGCGGTATCGGACGCGGTCGGGGTCGGCGAGGCGGAGGCCGACGACGTCGAACGTGAGGTGGTTGCGGTCGTGGGGGAGGACGAGCCCCTCGGGGAGGCTGTGCCAGGCGGAGCGCCCGGAGCTGAAGGGGGTCCAGTCGGCGGCCTCGTAGAAGAGGCGGAGCCCGGAGACGTGGGTGATGGGGGCGATGGGCCGGTCGGCGTCCCGGGCGGGGGCGTAGTGGGCGACGCCGGAGACGGTCCCGACCCAGAGGGAGCCGTCGCGGGAGACGTGGACGGCGTGCTGGTTGGTCTCGATGCCGACGAAGCCGTCGTCGCGGCCGTAGCTGCGGAACCGGCCGGTGCCCGAGGCGCGGTAGGCGCGGGTGTCGAGGCGGCTGAGGCCCCGGTTGGTGCCGGCCCAGAGCGTGCCGGCGGGGTCGACGGTGACGAGGTACACGTTGCGGTCGGGGAGGCCTCGCTCCGTGGCGAGCGTGTCGAGCGAGCGGGCGCCCCGCGCGGGGTCGAAGGCGACGACGCCTCGGGCCGTGCCGAGCCAGACCGTGCCGGCGGGGTCTTGAGCGACGGCACTCACTCGCGCGCGGCCGAGGACGGGGTGGGGCCGGAAGGCCCCGTCGTCGAAGACGGCGACCCCCTCGGCGGTCGCCGCCCAGAGGGCGCCGTCGGCGGTCTCGAAGGCGTCGACGACCGTCGAGGACGGGAGCCCGTCGTCGGAGGTGAACCGCCGCGGCCGCCCGTCCTCGAGGCGGACGAGCCCGCGGTCGAAGGTGGCGGCCCAGACGGTGCCGTCGCGGGTCTGGAGGAGGCGGGTGACGATCCCCACCGGTTCGCCCCCGACCTCGGCGAGGTAGCGGGGGGGGCCGAGCCCGAAGGCGACGAGCCCGGACCGCGTGCCGACCCACATCCGGCCGTCGCGGTCGGCGAGGAGCCCGCCCACGTCGCCCGAGGTCCACCCGCGGGGGTCCCGGACGGTCTCGAAGGCGCCCTCGTGGTACCGGCTGACGCCGCGTTGGGTGGCGATCCAGACGCGCCCGGCGTCGTCCTCGGCGACGCTCCAGACGAAGTCGTGGACGAGGCCGTCGGCCTGGTCGTAGTGGGTGAACGGGGACGGGACGTAGCGGTGGAGGCCGTCGCCGTAGGTCCCGATCCAGAGCTGGCCCTCGCGGTCGACGAGGAGACGGGTGACGTAGGCGTCCCCGACGACCCGGTCGGCGAACGGCTCGCAGGCGCCGGCGCGGCACCGGAGGAGGCCCGAGCCCCGGCCGACCCAGAGCGTGCCGTCCGGGCCGGCGGCGAGGGCGGTCGCCCCCCGGTCGGACGCCCCGTCGGGGAGCCGGTAGCGAGCGCCGATCGGGCGGGCGCCGTTGGGGGTCGCGCGGTGGACCCCGTCGGTAGAGGCGACCCAGAGGCCGTCAGCGCCCGTCGGGAGGAAGTCGTAGGCGGTGTAGCCCGAGCCCGAGAGGGCGGACACGTGGGCCCACCCCCTCCCCTGGCGCCGGAAGGTGCCGCCGGATCCGGCCAGCCAGAGCGCGCCGTCGCGAGCGAGGGCCGCGGCGGTCACGGGGCCACCGAGGGCGGGGCCGTACGGGGGCCGTGGGGCGACGAACCGCGATCCCTCCAGGCGCGCGGCGCCCGCGCCGGTCCCGACCCACAGCGTGCCGTCGGCCTCCTCGGCGATCGCGTCGACGGCGTTGTCGGGGAGCCCGTCGTCCGTGGTGTAGGACGTGAAGGCCACGCCGTCGTAGCGCGAGAGGCCCGAGCGGGTCCCGATCCAAAGGGCGCCGTCGGACGCCTCGTGGAGGGCGGTGACGGACGGGCCGACGAGGCCGTCCTCGACCCCGAACAACTCGAACACGCGGCCATCAAACCGTGCGACCCCTCCCCCGTAGAACGCGACCCAGAGGTAGCCCCGCTGGTCCTGGAGGAGGTCCATGACCTGGGACTGAGGCAGTCCGGACTCGACGGTGTACGAAACGACGTGGTGTCGCTGTGCCGAGGCGGTCGAGCCGACCCACAAGACCATGAGGGCGGCTACGAATCGGTAGGGGGGCGAGGCCACGTCTTGTATTCCGGTGGTATACCAGATATCGGACCCTCTCGCGATCCCTTAACGCCCTCTCCTACCGGGCGACGCCGAGGGGGCTGAAGACGAGGTACAGGAGGACCGTGAGCCCGACGACGACGTAGGCCGCCTTCCTCGCGCCGTCCGACTGCGTCAGTTCGATCCCGGCGTTCGACTCGAACACGACCGGCTCCCGCATCGGCTTCGCGACCGTCATCGCGGTCATGACGGCAACGCACAGCGCGAAGCAGATCGCCATGCGGTTGAGGAACTGGACCTCCGGGACGGCCACCTTCAGCAGCCCGTACGCCACGATGTTCGTGAGCAGCCCGGCCACGCCCGAGGCTCGCGGCGCCCGCTTGACCGCGAGCCCGAACGCGAACACGGCCAGGATGCCCGGCGAGATGAAGCCCTGGCCCTCCTGGATGATCGTGAAGATCGAGTTGCTGACCGCCGGATTCCCGAGCTGCGGCGCCAGCAGCACGGCGACGGCCGCGAACCCGAACACGCAGGCCCGCCCGACGCGGACGAGCTCCTTCTGCGTCGCTGCCGGCCGGGCGTACGTCTGGTACACGTCGATGGTGAAGATGGTCGAGGCCGCGTTGAGCATGGCCGCTAGCGACGACACGACGGCGCCGAGCAGGGCCGCCAGGATGAACCCGACGATCCCAACGCCCTGCGGGAGCACGCCGCCGAGCAGCCGCGCCAGGGCCGTGTCGTACTTGTAGGCGATGAGGGTCTGCGGCGCCGTCGACGCGCCGATGCCGCGGGCGGTCTCCTCCTGGGCTGCGTTGAACGCGGCGATCTCCTGGCTCAGCCCGGCGTTGACGTGGGCGAACGCGAGGTCCGCCGACGTGAACGTGGCGTAGGGGTCCGGATCGGTCGCGTCGAAGACCTGGCGGGTGACCGGGATCACGTTCGGGCTGAGGCGGGCCTCCTGCGGGATGGCGCCCTCGTTCGGGTACACCGCCAACAGGTAGCGGTTGTCGTCCCAGCCCGCGACCTCGGCGTCGGTCGGGTCCTCATCGACGGCGACGAAGTCGGTCTCGGGGTTGGCTTTGACGTACTGGACGAGGACGGCCGCGTTGTCGGGGCCGGCGTCGGCGGCCATCCCGTCGGCGTAGAGGTTGAACGCGATCATGCCCGGGATCACGATGCCGAGCGGGAGGAGCAGCTTCATGAACGCGGCGAACACGATGCCGCGCTGGCCCTCCGCGAGCGACTCCGAGCCCAGCGTCCGCTGCGTGATGTACTGGTTGAGCCCCCAGTAGTAGAAGTTGGGGATCCAGAGCCCGAGCAGGAGGGCCGTCCACGGGAGGACGGTGTCCGTCGACGGCAAGAACATGTTGAGCCGGTTCCCATTGAGGTCGAGGAACCGCTCCATCGCGCCGGTCCCCTCGGCCAGCGGGCGGGTCTCGACGGCGCCGGTCGCCACGTCGGTGACGGTCGTCGCCGACCCGGCGTCGCCGAGGGCCTTGAAGGCGAACCACGTGATGAGGAGGCCGCCGAGGAGGAGCGCGGAGCCCTGGATGAGGTCGGCCCAGACGGCCGCCTTGAGACCGCCCACCGCCACGTACAGCATGGCGATCAGGCCGATCACGAGGGCCGGCGTGAACAGCCCCATCGCGTAGCCCGCGTCGACCGCCAGCGTCCGGATCGTGAGCGCGCCCGAGTACGTCACGGCGCCGAGGAGCAGGAGGTAGATGAACAGCGTCGCGACGGCCATGACCGTCCGCGCCGCACCGTTGAACCTCACTTCCAGGAACTGCGGCATCGTGTAGATGCCCGCGCGCAGGAAGTACGGGAGGAACGCGAAGGCGACCACGACGAGCGTGACCGCCGCCATCCACTCGTAGGAGGCGATGGCCAGCCCGACGTTCGACGCCGCGTTCCCGCTCATCCCGACGAACTGCTCGGTCGAGATGTTGGCGGCGATGAGCGAGAACCCGATGAGCCACCACTTGAGGTCGCGGCCGGCGAGGAAGTAGTCCTCGCCGGAGTCGTCGGCGTGACGGCTCCGGAGGAGCCCGACGGTGACGACGACGGCCACGAAGGCCACGAAGACGAGGGTGTCGACCAGTCCGAAGGTCATGAGAAGGTGGGGACGGGTTCGAGGGACGCGCCGCGGGA
>JAAXJP010000476.1 GCA_012269805.1 Rubrivirga sp. | reverse complement strand
CCCCCGACGACGCCCTCCCCCGCACCGAGGCCCCGCGCCGCGAGCACCTCGACGCGATGACCGGCCCGGTCCCCGTCGACGAGCTCGACCTCGACGGCGACCCCACGACGGGCTCCGGGCGCGGCCCGATCTGGGTCCGGCTGCTCGCGCTCTTCGCGATCCTGTTCATGTTCGTCGTCGCGCTCGAGCTGATGGGCGACGGGATCAAAGCGCTGGGGCAGGGGACGTTCGACCTCGAGGGGTTCCTCGCGCGGGCGACGGACAGCCCGCTCTTGGCCCTCATCACCGGCATCCTCGTCACGAGCCTCGTCCAGTCGTCGTCGACGACGACGTCGCTCGTGGTCACCCTCGTGGCGACGGGGTCGCTCCCGCTCGCGAACGCGGTCCCCGTCATCATGGGCGCCAACATCGGGACGACCGTGACCAACACGATCGTGTCGATGGGCCACGTGACGCGGCCCGACGAGTTCCGGCGGGCGATGGCGGGCGCGACCGTCCACGACTTCTTTAACTGGCTGGCCGTCCTCGTCCTCCTCCCGCTGGAGGTGTTCTTCGGCGTGATCTCCCGGCCGGCGGCCGCGCTCGCCGGCGCGGTCCCGGGCGTCGACTCCGGCGGCCTCGGCGACACGCCGTTCGAGGTCGTGTCGGGCGTGCTGGCGTCGCTCCTCGGCGAGATCCCGTGGCTGATGGCGAGCGTCGGGCTGATCCTCCTGTTCGTCGCGCTCCGCTACCTCGTCGTCGTGCTCAAGGGGTTCGTGCTCGGGCGGATGGAGGGCGTCCTCGACAAGTACGTGTTCGGGAGCCCGCTCAAGGCCATGGCCTTCGGGCTCGTGCTGACGTTCCTCGTCCAGTCGTCGTCGGTCTCGACCTCGATCGTCGTGCCGCTCATCGGGGCCGGCATCCTGACCGTCCCGCGCGTCTTCCCCTACATGCTCGGGGCGAACGTGGGCACGACGGCGACGGCCATGCTGGCGGCCCTGGTGGCCGTCGCCGGCGGCGAGCCGGCGGCGCTGGCGGGGCTCACCGTCGCGTTCTGCCACTTCCTGTTCAACGTGTTCGGGATCGGGTTGATCTACCCCCTGAAGGTTCTCCGCAACATCCCGATCCGGATGGCGGAGTGGGTCGGCGAGCTGGCGTTCAAGAACCGCCTGTACGCGGTGGCCTACATCGTCGGGTTGTTCTACCTGCTCCCCTTGTTGCTGGAGTTCGTGGTCTAGCGGACAGGACCGGGAGCGTCGGGCGCGTTCGTTCGTTTAGACGCCCCACGCCCCCGGACCCCATGCGCCTCGCCCTCTGCCTCGCCGCCGTCCTCGCCGCGCCCGCCTGCGCGCAGCCCGTCGATCCGCCTCGTGCCGATGGGACCCCGAGGCGGGCGGACTCGGTGGTCACGCGGGCGGACGCCCTCGCGCCACCGGTCCGTCCCGACACCGTCCGGACGGTCGACGTCCCGGTCCCGATCGGGACCGGCCGGGCCACGGTCCGCGTCCACACGGCGCCGATGCCGGACGCGCTGGGCTCGCCGGGCTTCGAGGCGTTCCCGCTCAACGCCCTCAACCTCCACGACGACGAGGACACGTCGGTCGACGCCGCGCTCGACGTCCTCCGCCAGCGGGGCGGACGGGTGGTGGAGCTGGTCCACTCCGGCGACCGGAACGTCTCGTTCGAGGTCGTGACGGGGCGGGTCTACGCGAACGGCGAGGACCGGCCGGAACTCGCGCGCTTCGTCGCCGACCCGAACCGGATGTTCACGCCCGCCGGCCGCGCCCGGACGCTCGGCTCGCTCTCGACCGCCGACGACCGGGGCGAGGCCGCCCTGGCCGCCTTCGCCGACTCAGTCCTCGCGGTCTACGCGGCCGAGCCACCCGCCGTCGTGCTCACGCTCCACAACAACACCGAGGCCAACTATTCCGCGGCGTCCTACCAGCCCGGCGCGCAGTACGCCTCGGACGCCGCGGCCGTCACGGTCCACGACGGGACGGACCCCGACGACTTCTTCTTCGTCACCGACCGGGCGCTCTACGACGCGCTCGTCGCGCGGGGCTACAACGCCGTGCTCCAGGACAACGACGCCGCCACGGACGACGGGTCGCTCTCGGTGTGGGCCGCTCGCCGCGACATCCCCTACGTCAACGTCGAGGCCCAGCACGGACACCGCGAGGAGCAGGCCGCGATGCTCCTCGCGCTGCTCGACGTGCTCGGCGCGCAGCGCTGACCCGATCGATTCCCCGTGAGGAGCGGGGGGGGCGTCGGACCCCTCCCCCGGGGGGGCCGTAAGAGACCGGCCCTTCTCCTTGCCTCTCATGCTCCGGAAGTCCTTCGCCGTCGTCGCCCTCCTCATCCTCGGGGGTCTCGTCGCCGCGGCCCTCCGCACCACGGCCGACCCCGAGGGCGTCGTCATCCCCGCGCCCATCGAGCGCGACCTCGGCGACATCCTCGAACGCGACACGCTCGTCGCCCTCACGTCGTACACGTCGACGAGCTACTTCTTGTACCGTGGCCAGGCGTTCGGCTTCGAATACGAGTTGCTCCGCGACTTCGCCGAGGACCAGGACGTCGTGTTCCAGATCCGCGTCGTCCCGCGCGACAGCATCCTGTACTACCTCAACGCCGGCCTCGGCGACATCGCGGCGTCGCGGCTCCAGCCGGTCGAGGAGGACACGGCCCAGTTTGGGTTCACTCGAAACCTCTACGAGACCCAGCCGGCCGTGGTGCAGACGACGGGCCCGATCGACACGGCGGCGGTCGAGACGCCCGAGGTCCCACAGGCCCTCGAGGAGCGCGCCCAGCAGATCGATACGACGGGCGACGTCGCGACGGAGCCGCTCACGATCCGCGCCCGCCGCGTCCAGCGGCCGTCCGATCTCGCCGGCCAGGCCGTCTTCCTGCCCGACGATGACCCGTACGTACGCCGACTCGTCGAGCTCGAGAACGAGATCGACGGGTCCATCGAGATCGTCGAGGTGGACACCACCAGTGAGGCGCTGATCCGGAACGTGGCCGTCGGCAACATCGAGCTGACGGTGGCGCAGGAGAACGTGGCCCAACTCGAGGAGGGGTACTACCAGAACCTCCTGGTCCGCCCGGCGATCGGGGCGCCGCACGGGGTGGCGTGGGCCGTGCGTGACAACGCGCCCGAGTTGCTGACCGCCCTCAACACCTGGATCGCGGAGAACCGGGAGACGCGGCGTTGGAACCAGCTCTATCGCAAGTACTACGTCGACCGTCGCGGGTACCGCGACCGGATCGAGACCGGATTCCTCACCGGTCGCACGGGCAACCTCTCGGGCTACGACGACTACCTCAAACGCTACGCGCCGACGATCGGGTGGGACTGGCGGCTGCTCGGGAGCCAGATGTACCAAGAGAGCCGGTTCGAGCCGCGCGCTCGGTCGTGGGCCGGCGCGATGGGCCTCCTCCAGATCATGCCCGGGACGGCCCGGGACCTCGGCCTCGGCGACCCGTACGACCCCGAGGCCAACATCGAGGCGGCCACGCGCTACCTCAAGTGGCTCGAGGACAACTACTGGGAGGAGCGGATTCCGGACCCCGCCGAGCGGATCAAGTTCATCCTCGCCAGCTACAACGCGGGGGCCGGTCACGTGATGGACGCCCAGCGGCTGACCGAGGCGGAGGGGGGCGACCCCCGACTCTGGGAGGACGTCGCGTACTGGCTCCTCCAAAAGTCGGACCCGAGTGTGTACAACCGGCCGGAGGTCCGCCACGGGTACGCCCGCGGCCTCGAGCCCGTCCACTACGTGTCGATCATCCTCGAGCGGTTCGAGCACTACCAGCAGTTCGTCGAAGGCGAGGAGGGGGCCGACGCCGTGCCCGAGCAAGAGCTCGGCGTCTGACTCTGGATCTCTCGCGGAACCAGCGGGTAGGGCGCACGGAAGGGCCCCGGAGGGCACGTCCTCCGGACCCCCCTGTGCACCTCCTGCGCACCTACCTTCCCGTCGTCCCCACCCGGCCCGCATGCCCGACTTCGCTACTCCCGACCGCGACGCCCTGAAGGAAGCCCTCACCGAGGTGCTCCGCGAAAACCGCGACTGGCTCCGCGAGCTGGTTCAGGAGGCGCTCGTCGAGGGCGCCGACGCCGAGGCCCGCCGCGAGGCCGACTACCGGGAGGCGCACGCGGAGCGACAGCGGCCCCACGTCGTCGCTCACGGGCAGGCCTAGGCGCCGACGCTCGGCCAGGAGACCGCGCTAGAGAGACCGCGCGCCCCGACTCCGTCCGCCTCGGTCTCGAGGGCAGGGAGAACTTCCTCGGGCCGTAAACGACGGCCGGGAACGCCGGCCGGCCGGCGGCGATACCCGGCGCGCCCTCCCGCCCCG
>JAAXJP010000212.1 GCA_012269805.1 Rubrivirga sp. | reverse complement strand
CGGCAGCGCGACCCGGTGCTCGCCGGCCCCGAGGCCGACCCGCTGGCGGGCGACGACCCGGCCCAGCGCGTCGTGGACCGCGACCGTGACCTCGGCGGGAGCGCCGAGCGCGAAGGCGAGGGTGGCCGGGCCGGCCGACGGGTTCGGGTAGACCGCGAGGGCCGACGCTTCGGGGGTGTCCGCCTCGGTGGCCGTCGCCGGCGGCCCGGTGTAGCGGACGACCGCGCCGTCGGCCCCGAATACCCACCCACGCCCGGCCGACGAGAAGTGGACGTCGCGGAAGACCTTAGCCGTCTCGAAGCCCGGCGACTCGGCCCACGTCGCGCCGCCGTCGGAGGTCTCAAGCACGGCGCCGTCCGCCGCGATCCAGCCGCGCTGCTCGTCCACAAAGGAGATCGCGCTCAGGGACGCGACGGTCGCCGGGGTGGGCTGGAGCGTCCACGTGGCCCCGCCGTCGGTCGTGGCGTAGACGACGTCCGCGGCGAGGAGGTAGCCGTGCGTCTCCGAGGCGAAGAACACGGCCTGGAGGTCCGACAGCACGCCGGCGTCGCGGGGCGTCCAGGTCTGGCCGCCGTCGGTCGTCTGGAGGAGGCGGCCCCGCTCCCCGGCCGCCCAGCCGTTCTGGGCGTCGCGGAAGTGGAGCGCGTCGAGGTCGTCCGCCACGCCGACGGCCAGCGAGTCCCACGTCGCGCCGTCGTCCTCGGTCCGGAGGACGAGGCCGTCGTCACCGACGACCACGAGCGTGCGGCCCCCGAGGTGGGCGATCCGGTTGAGGTTCGTCTGCGTCCCGCTCCCCTGGGCCGTCCAGGTCTCGCCGCCGTTGGCGGAGGCGCGGATCGCCCCGCCGAACCCGACGGCCCAGACGCGTTGGTCGCCGTCGGTCGCGGCGCTCTGGAAGTACGCGCCGGGTTCGTCGAAGACGACCTCGATGTCGCGCCAGCCCGTCCTCGTCCGGATGATCCTGCTACTGCCGGTTCCCCACGCCTCGCCGTCCGACCCGAAGGCGGCGGAGCGGATCAGGCCTCGGAACGCGGCCGTGAGGTTCGTGAAGGTCTCGCCGCCGTCCTCGCTGCGGAGGACGCCGAGCGACTCCCCGGTCTCGGTGTCGAGGTAGCCGGTGGTCAGGAACCCCGTCCCGTCCGCATCCAGCCGCACGCGGTAATTGCCCGAGGTGCCGACCGTACAGGTCGGCGTCCACGTTGTCCCGCCGTCGGACGTCCGGTAGAGGCAGTCCCGCGTCGCGGCCCACCCCGTCTGGGGGTCGGAGAAGGTGACCCGGATGAACGAGTGGCGGGCGGCGTCCGTGGAGTCGGCCGAGCCGAGCTGGCGGGTCCACGTCTGGCCGCCGTCGTCCGTCGTGAGGATGGTCTGGAGCGACCCGACGAGCCAGCCGCGGCCGTCGTCGAAGAAGTGGGCGTCGCTGTAGCCCGCGCCTTCGGGGCCGGCCTCGACGCGCGTCGTATCCCACGTCACCCCGGCGTCGGTCGTGCGGTAGACGTACCGCTGACGGTCGATCGCGACCGCCGCCTGGGCGTCGAAGGCCCCGAAGACGATGAGGGGGTCGAAGGACGCGCCCTCGCGGCGGGGGTACGACACGTCGGTCCAGGTCTGCCCCCCGTCGGTCGTCCGGACGATGACGCGGTCCCGGATGAACTGGTTGCCGGCGGCCCAGATCGTCTGCGCGTCGACGGCGTCGATGTGCGAAATGATGTGGGTGGTCTCGAGCTGCTGCGTCCACGTCCGCCCGCCGTCGGTGGTCTTGTGGATCGCGCCGGAGAGCCCGTCTTGCTCCCCGATCCACCCGGTGTCGGCGTCGGAGAAGACGATGGTGCGGCCGAAGGAGCCGTCGAACCCCCCGATGATGTCGAGCGAGTCGGCACCGGGCGCGAGCGCGCCAACGACGCCGTTGGTGCCGGAGAACACGTAGGTGTCCCCGGCGCGGGCGACGTCGTAGAAGAGTTCGGTCGTCGGGCGGGGGTTGAGGAGCTCCCATGCCTGGGCGTGGGCGGCGCTCGCCGTGAGGGCGAGGGCGAGGAGGAGAAGCAAGCGGGTCATGAGGTGGGGGGAGGTCTGGAGTGCGGAGCGGAGTCGGGAGGCAGCCCAGCGCGTGGCGTGAGCGGATGTCGTGAGGAGGGGCGAGGGCGGGAGGAGCACGGTGGTGGGATCGAGGGGCTAGGGAGCGGGGGCCGTGACGGTGACGTCGAGCGGCGGCGAGATGAAGTCGGCGTGGGAGCCGTGCCAGGCGAGGAGGCGGAGCGTGGTCGTCCCGGGGCGGAGGCCGTGGAGCTCGTCGCGCTCGCCGAGGGGCTCGTGGACGGCGAGGCCCTCGGGCTCCCACTCGACGCGGAGCGTGAGGCCGGCCCGCGCCGTCACCGGGACCTCGTCGCCCTCGAGCGTGACGAACCGGACCCGCAGCGCGAGCGTCCCCCCGGCCGGCACCGCCAGCCCCGCCTCGGCGGCGGGCCCGACCCACCGGCGGTTCTCGACCGTCCGCGCCAGCTCGGCCCCCGAGGCGTCGAGCACGACGACCTCGACGGCCTCCAGGTGGTCGGTCTGGTACCCGACGGGGTTGTCGCAGGCGGCGAGCGCGGCCGCCAGCGCGAGGAGCAGGGAAAGGGCGTGCGTCACAGGTCGATCCGGTAGGTGAGCGTCACGTTGCGGCCGGGCTGCGGGGCGACGGACTTGATGCGCGAGAGCGGGTCGCGCCAGGCGGTGTCGAGCGCGTTCTCGACCCGGAGCGCGACGGCGTGGACGGCGCCGGCGGCGTCCAGCCGGAGGCCGACGTGGCCGCCGACGAGGACGCGGCCGTCCGTCGGGACGAACTCGCCGGGGAGCGCCTCGGGGCATCCGTCGGCGCCGGGCGCGGCGTCGAGGCAGGCGACGAGGCCGGGCGGCGGGGCCGGCACGCGGCGCTGGCGGGCCGCGGCGTCGAGCGCGAGGCCGGCGTCGAGGCGGAGAGCCCCGAGGCGGAGGTCCCCGCGGCCGAGGGCGAGGCGGGCGTGGAGCGGCGGGATAAAGGGGAGCGGCTCGTCGGCCTCGGCGTCCGTTCCGCGGACCCACTGGGCCGTCAGGTCGAGCGTCCACGCCGCGAGGGGGCCGGTGGCGGGCGCGAAGGCGACCCGCCCCTCGGCGCCGACGAACCGGGCGCCGGACGCCGTCGCCTGGTAGACCTCGTAGCGGCGCAGGCGGTAGTCGAGGACCGGGCGACCCGTGGCCTCGTCCACGAGCGGCGCGTAGTGGACGTAGCCGGCGACCCGGCTCGCGTAGACCGTCGCCTCGGCCCTCGCGCCGGGCTGGTCGAGCCGCGCGAACGCCTCGGCGCCCCAGCCGACCTCGGCCCCGAGCGTCGGGTTGCCGACCTCGTAGGCGTAGCTCGCGAGGTGCGGCCCGTTTGAGTACAGCTCCTCGACGGCCGGGAGCCGGACCGACCGCGCGCCGGACACGCCGACGACCCACCCGCCGCCGGGCGCGGCGAGGAGCGCGAGCGCGCCCGAGGGCTCGGCGAACCGCTTCTCGCGGATGCCGGTCAGCCGCCGCCCGCTGGCGATCCGGCTGGACGTCGTGTCGCGGGGGACGGTCTGCTCGACGTCGAAGCGGAGGCCGGCCTGGAGCGTGAGCCGGCCGAGCGGCGAGGCCCCGAGCGGCTGCTCGTGGTAGGCGAACACGGCGCCGCCGCGCTGGACGGCCGGCCGCGTGCCGGTCTGGCTGCCCGCCGCGGCCCAGTCGCGCCCCAGCGCGGAGACGCCCACGCCACCGCGCCCCGCGCCCTCGCGGCCGTAGCGCCCGACGGCACGGGCGCTCCCGAGGACCTGCCCGAACTCGGTCCCCACGAACCCGCCGAGCTCGTACTCGGCCTGGTAGAACCGGCTCGCGCTGGCGTCCACCTCGACGGACTGGAACGGCCCGACGCGCTCGGCCTCGGCCTCGACGCGGGCGGTCTGGCGGTAGAGGTCGACGTAGATCCCGCCGTCGTGGGCGCCCGGCAGCGTCACGCCGCCGAACGTGCTCGGGACCCCGTACGTCTGGCGGACGTCGCGGGCGGCGGCCCCGAGGCGAAGGCGGCCCCTGCTCCACGAGGCGCCGGCCCCGAGCGTCCGCGCGTCGAGGTCGGTAAAGGGGAGGGCGCCCGAGGGCGTGACGGTGTCGCCGGCGAACCGGCCCGAGGCCTCGGCCCGCGCCGCGAGCGGCCCGAGCGGGGCGAGCACCTCCACGCCGCCGCCGGCCCCGCGGACGGCGCTCTCGCCCTGCGCCTGCGCGCTGACGTGGAGCCGGCCCGGCCGTTCGAGCGGGACGTCCTCGCGGACGACGTCGACCACGCCCCCCAGGACGACGGACG
>JAAXJP010000327.1 GCA_012269805.1 Rubrivirga sp. | reverse complement strand
GTCGGGGGCGGCGCGGCGGGACGGCCGCACCACACGACGTAACCCGTTGAACGTTGAGGCGTAGCGACCCGGTCGCCTCCCGGCTCCTCGATGCCCCGCCCCACCCCCCTTCTTCTCAGCGCCGTCGTCCTCTGCGTCCTCCCGCTCGCGCTGGGGCTAGAGTCCATCCTTCTCGTCGGGCTGCCCGGAGGGCTCCCGCTGGGGACCCTTCTCGCCGCTCTCGCCCTCGTCGCGGGCGCGGCGGTCCCGGTCGTCGCGAGCAGGCGGGGGGCCCCCCTGTGGTGGGTCGGGCTCGTCACTCTCGTCGGCACCGCGCTGTGGCTGCCGGTCGGGATCGCCCTCTCGGGTAGCGCCTCGCTCAGCTTCGTCAACGACGGCGCGGACGCGGCCCTGTTCTGGCGCATGACGGCCTGGCTCGGGGCGCTCGTGCTCCTGACGATGGGGTGGGCCGCGGTCGACGCGTGGGTCCACCGCCGGGGTCGGACCGAGTCCGCGTCGACCAGCCCGACGTGACGCCTCCCTCCGCCCTCCCCCGCCTCGACCACACGATCGGCCGAGCCACCGAGGTGGAGGGAGCCGGTCAGTGGCCGCCGGCGAGGGCGAGCGCGTTCGGCTTGTCGTGGATCGCGAGCCGGTCGAGGAGCGACTGGCTCTGCTCGTTGAGCCCGACCACCTCGAACGCGACGCCGCGGCGCGCGAACCGGAGCGCGGCCCGGTCGATGGCGTCGACGGCCGAGCCGTCCCAGACGTGCGCGCTCGACAGGTCGAGGACCACGCGGTCCACGTCCTCCTGGAAGTCGAACGTGTTGAGGAACCCCTGGACCGTCACGAAGAAGAGCGAGCCCGAGACGACGTAGGTGTGCGTCCGGCCGCGCGGCCCGTGGCTCTCCTCGACCTCCATGAAGGCGTGGTCGGCCACCTTCCGCGCGAAGAACAAGGCGCTCAGGACCACGCCCGCGATCACCCCGATCGACAGGTCGTGCGTGAGGACGACGGCGCCGACCGTCACCAACATCACGAACGACTCCGACTTCGGCGCCTTCGCGAGGGCCGGCAGCGAGCGCCAGTCGAACGTCCCGATCGACACCATGATCATGACGGCCACGAGCGCGCCCATCGGGATGAGCACGAGCCAGTCGGAGAGGACCAGGATGAACACGAGCAGGAACGCGCCGGCCGAGAACGTCGAGAGCCGCCCGCGCCCGCCGCTCGACACGTTGATGACCGACTGGCCGATCATGGCGCACCCCGCCATCCCGCCGAAAAAGCCGGTGATGACGTTGGCGATCCCCTGCCCGCGCGCCTCGCGGTTCTTGTCGGAGTCCGTGTCCGTCCGCTCGTCGACGATGGCCGCCGTCAGGAGCGACTCGATGAGGCCCACGAGCGCGAGCGCGAACGCGACCGGGAAGATGATCGAGAGCGTCTCCATGTTCAGCGGGACGCTCGGGATCGCGAAGAACGGGAGCTCCGTCGGGAGCGCGCCCATGTCGCCGACCGTGTTCAGCCCGAAGCCGCCGCCGAGCGTCAGGCTGACGGCCGTGAGCGCGACGATGGCGACGAGCGGCGACGGGACGGCCGTCGTGAGGCGCGGGAGCCCGTAGATGATCGCCAGCCCGGCGGCCACGAACGCGTACATCACCCAGCCCTGGCCCACGAACTGCGGGAGCTGGGCGAGGAAGATCAGGATCGCGAGCGCGTTCACGAACCCGGTCATCACGGCCTTCGGGACGAACTTCATGGCCTGCCCCAGCCGGAACGCCCCGAACAGAAACTGGATGATGCCGGTCAGGACCGTCGCGGCGAACAGGTACTCCAGCCCGTGATCGCGGACGAGCGTGATCATCAGGAGCGCCATGGCGCCGGTCGCGGCCGAGATCATGCCGGGCCGGCCGCCCACGAACGACGTCGTCACGGCGATCACGAACGAGGCGTAGAGCCCGACCTTCGGGTCGACGCCCGCGATGATCGAGAAGGCGATGGCCTCCGGGATCAGGGCCAGCGCCACGACGACGCCCGCGAGCAGGTCGGCGCGGACGTTGCCGAACCACTCCTGGCGGAGCGTGGCGGGGTTCAGGGAATCGGGGAGACTCAGCGTCAAGGCGGCCGGGGGGATCGAAACAAAAGGGACCCGCGCCAGAGCGCGAGTCCCGGGGTCGAGCACCAACCGTGCCCGACGCGCGAAAAGTACGGGCCGGGGGTCCTTCCTGACGGTCCGAGGCCCGTCTTCTCCGACCCTCTGCGGCGGAAGGGCTTCCATCCGCGCGCCCTTCGCGTGGCCTTCGTCGCGGACCGGTCGGATCGCCCCGCCGCCGGGTCCGTCCGCCTCGGCGCCGAGGCGGGGGGCGGCGCCCCGGCCGCGCGCTCCGGCGGCCCGAGCGCGTCGGGCACAAAGCCGCGGGGGCGGTCGGCCGCCGCCGGGCACGGCGCCACGACCTCGAAACGCGGGCGCATCCGCACGGACATGGGAGTCGGGCCGGAGGGGTCCCGAACCTACTCCGCCCGCCCCGCCCGCCCCGGCCCCGAGGCGGGCGGGCTCAGCCGGCCTCGGCCGGCGCCTCGAGGGCCCGCCCGTGGTGCCAGAGGTACCGGTCGATGAGGGCGTGCCCGAGGTACACGAGCGGCGTGATGGCGACGGCGATGACCACCTTGTAGCCGTAGTTGAAGAGCGTGATCGCGACGATCTCGCCGAGGGCCAGCTGCCCCGCGAACGCGACCGCCAGCACCACGAACGTGTCGATAAACTGGGAGCCGAGCGTCGAGCCCGTCGCCCGGAGCCAGAGGTGGCGGCCGTCGGTCCACTGGCGGAGCCGGTGGAACAGGGCGATGTCGACGAGCTGGCCGACCAGGTAGGCCACGAGGCTCCCGACGATGACGCGCGTCGTCGTCCCGAAGACGGCGGCGAACGCGGCGTCCGGCACCGGGGAGTTCTCGGCGGTCGGGACCGCGAGGGCGACCTGGAGGAGCCCGAACGCGAACACCACGCAGGCCAGCCCGACGTACGTCACGAACCGGATGCCGGCCGTGCCGAAGTACTCGTTCATCACGTCGGTCACGATGAACGTGACCGGGAACGCGATGACGCCGGCCGTCATGATCACGCTCTCGAACTCGACGCCGAGGAGGCGGATCGCGACCGGCAGGTCGAAGGCCGTGAAGAACTTCCCTGCCGTGGCCTCGGCGATCACGAGCGCCGTCAGAAAAACGGCGGCGCAGACGACGTAGACCTTCTGGGCACGCGTGAGGACGGTCATGGGCGGAGTGTAGCGCCTGGCTAGCGGCCGGGTCCCGCCGCCCCGTCCGGCTCGACGACGGCGTCGGCCCAACCGTCGCCGCCGCACCCGGGGCACGCGGGGACGACCTCGCCGGCCGCGAACCAGCGGACCTCCCCGCACCGCTCGCACCCGAGGGGCCCACCGGCCGGCGCCCGCTTCCCGGCCCGGACGCGATCCGGGGCCTCGACGTCCCACGGCGGCGTGACGCGGAGGCCCGGGCGCGCCTCGTGCGCCCCCGCCCGGTCTACGCTGAGGACCCCCCGCTGCTCCATAAACGCCCACCGGAGCTCGCCGAGGTGCCGGACCTCCTCGACCCGGAGGAGCTCGAACAGCGTCTCCCGGTTGAGGTGGGCCGCGCGGAGCTCGTCGGGGCGCATCCGCCCGTCCTGGACCACGGCGAACGGGCGCCCCTCGATCGCCTGCTCGGCGGTCTCGCTCCGGTTGATGAGCGCCGTGACCCCCCGGTTGAGCGCGACCACCACGACGACCACGACCATCCCGTGGAGGAGCGGCACGTCGGGGTAGAACATGGGGTCCCCAACGGCCGAGCCGAGCGCGATCACCAGCAGGAACTCCACGAACGAGAGCTGCCCGACGGCCCGGCGGCTCACCACCCGGACCGCCCCGAGCGCGAACAGGTACATGAACGCCGTCCGGAACGCGATCTCGGCGGCGAACCAGAGCGGCACGTCGCCGAGAAAGATCCGCTGGAGGTCGAACGGGTCGAGGGGCATTATGGGGCGTGGGGCCGCCCGCCTCGGGCCGTCCACGGCCCCGCCGGGCGGGCGAGAGGGGCCGAGTCTACACCGCCCCGGGGCCTTCGGGCACCCGCCGCGTCAGCGGGACCGCGGTCACGCCGTGGACCACGACCGAGGCCGCCACCACGAGCGTCACAGCGTCCCACACGACGGTCTCTCCCAGCCGGTGCGCCGCGAGCGCGGCGTAGTAGGTGGCCGCGACGGCCACTGGCCCGAACCACCCGGCGACGAGGGCCTCCCGCCAGCCGCGCACGTCGGTCAGCCACGGCGTCAAGAGCAGGACCACCGGCGGCCGGCGGAGCAGGAG
>JAAXJP010000558.1 GCA_012269805.1 Rubrivirga sp. | reverse complement strand
GGGCGTCGGCGGCGGAGGCCAGGGCGAGCGGGAGCGCGAGGAGGAGGGCGAGGCCCAGGGGGGGCAGGGGCGGGCGGCAATTCATGCGACGCCCGCGCCCGCCGAGGATCACGCCGTCTTCGGGTGGCGGCGCCCGGCGCGCGGCCCGACCTTCCGGCGATGCACGACCTCCCGCCCGTGACCCACCCGTACTCCGCCCTCGCCGCCGGCTACGACGCCGTGATGGCCCACGTCGACTACCCGATGTGGGCGGCCTACGCCCAGGGGCTCATCCGCACGCACCGCCCCGGCGCCCGCTCCGTGGTCGAGCTGGGCTGCGGGACCGGCACGTTCGCCGTGGCGCTCCAGCCGTTCGGGCCGCCGCCCGGCGGCTACGTCTACCGCGCCTACGACGGCTCCGAGGCGATGGTCGAAGTCGCCCGTGAGACGGCCCGCCGTGCCGGCCGGCCGGTCGCGTTCGACGCGCTCGCGTTCGGCGACCCCGTGCCCGGCGACCCGGCCGACGTGGTCGTGCTCCTGTACGACGGCCTGAACTACCTCCTCGACCTCGACGCCGTCACCGGCCTCCTCCGCACGATCCGCGACGCCCTCGCCCCCGGCGGCATCGCCATCGTCGACCAGTCGACGCCGGTGAACTCGGAGACGCACGCGGCCGGCGGGTTCGACGACGCGGGCGAGACCGACGCGTTCTCGTACCTCCGCACGAGCGAGTACGACGCCGAGCGCCGCCTCCACACGACGACGTTCGACCTCACGCTGCCCGACGGGCGCACCGTCGTCGAGCGCCACGTCCAGCGGGCGTACTCCCGCGAGGAGGTCGCCGGGGCCATCGAGGCGGCCGGCCTCGTCGCGGTCGCGGCCTACGACGGGTTCGAGGACGCGCCCGCCGACGACGAGACGGAGCGCGTCCACTGGGTCCTCCGTCGGGCGACGCCCCAGGGCCGGCCGGCGTAGCTTGGGGATCCCCCCGATGCCGCCCGTGGACCCCGCCGTCGACCGCGTCTCCGACTACGCCGCGCCGCCCTCCGCCGGCGCCCCGCGCGAGCGCCCGCTCGTCGAGCTCCGCAACGTCGCCGCCAGCTACGTCGACCCGACGGGCGCCCGCGTCGACGTCGCCTCCGACCTCAACCTGACCATGCGGCCGGGCGAGATGGTCTACCTCATCGGCCCGACCGGGAGCGGGAAGTCGACCATCATGAAGCTGCTCTACATGGACGTTAAGCCCGAATACGGGCTCGTCCGCGTGGGGCCGTACCAGTCGGACTCGACCAAGGAGAAGGACATCCCGATGCTCCGGCGGATGCTGGGCATCGTGTTCCAGGACTTCCAGCTGCTCCCGGACCGGAGCGCCTACGACAACGTCGCGTTCGCGCTCTACGCGACGGGCGTGCGGGGGAAGGAGGTCAAGGAGCGGGCGCTCAGCGCGCTCGCGCAGGTCGGGCTGGGGCACCGGGCGAAGGCCCGCCCGAGCGAGATGTCGGGCGGCGAGCAGCAGCGGGCGTGCATCGCGCGCGCGCTCGTCAACCACCCGCGGCTCCTACTCGCCGACGAGCCGACGGGCAACCTCGACCCGCGCGTGGCCGACGAGATCCAGAAGCTGCTCGTCAAGGTGAACCGCCAGGGGACCGCGCTCCTCATGGCGACGCATGACTACCGACTCGTCAAGGCCTTCCCCGCGCGGACGCTCGCGCTCGTGCGTGGGCGGCTCATCGAGGTCGACCCGGCTTCGCTCTAGTGCGCCGCGCGCTGCCGGTCCTCCTGGCCGCGCTCGCGCTCGGCGCGTGCGGCGACGGCGCGCCGGAGGGGCCCGTCACACCGGCGGGGCCGCCCACCCCGGTGGATCTGGGGGCCGTCCAGGCCTCGTTCGACGAGTGCCTGGCCGGGGGCGTGACCGAGGGCGTCGCCCGGCTCGACTCTGTGCTGGCCGCCTCGCCCGGCGCCCCCGACGCGCTCGTGGCCCGCGGCCTCTGCCGCTGGGCCGGCTGGGACGACGGCGGCGACCTCGAGCAGGTCCGGGCCGCCTACACCGATCTCACGGCGGCCATCGAGGCCGTCGAGGCGGGGACCGCGGCGCGGGGGACGTCGCTGGCCGACCTCTACAGCCACCGGGCGTTCGTGGCCCAGGCCCTCGACGAGGGCTGGGTGCGCACGCTCGAGGACCTCGACCGGGCCGTCTCGCTCGCGCCCCAGGAGCCGCGGCACGTCCTCGACCGCGGGGTCGTCCACTCGTACGCCGGCGACAGCGCCGCGGCCCGCCGCGATCTCCGCCGGTACCTCGCCCTCGCCGACTCGGCCGAGGCCCGCGACGAGGACCCGCCGAGCGACGCCCAGCGGTCCGTGGTCGAGTCGCTCCTCGACGACCTCGGCGGCGAGCCCGAGGCGGCCCGCTGACGCATCGAGGCGGGCGGCCTCGGTGAGCCCGCGCGAGGACTCCGGGACGAGCGTGTGAACTCCGGGGCGCGGGCGCGGCCGTACGCGCGGGCGCGCACGAGGCGGATGGAGGACGTGACCTCGCGGGGCTGGGGATCGGCCCTATCTTCGCGGCTTCTCATCCCACACCTGGCCCATCGCCACATGGAGCTCCTCTCCGCCGTCATCGACGCCATCAACAACGTGCTCCGGTGGCCCCTGGTCATCGGGCTGCTCGGGACCGGCCTCTTCCTGACGATCCGCCTCGGGTTCGTCCAGTTCCGCCGCCTCGGGCACGGGTTCGCCGTCGCGACGGGGCGCTACGACGACCCCGACGAGCCCGGAGACGTCAGCCACTTCCAGGCGCTCACGACGGCGCTCTCGGCGACCGTCGGCGTCGGCAACATCGCGGGCGTGGCGCTGGCGATCCACATCGGCGGGCCCGGCGCGCTGTTCTGGATGTGGGTGACGGCGCTCCTCGGCATGGCCACGAAGTACTCCGAGGTCACGCTCGCCCAGCAGTACCGCGACGTCCACCAGGACGAGGACGGGAAGGCCTGGGAGGGCTCGGTCTCGGGCGGCCCGATGTACTACATCGAGCGCGGGCTGGGCAAAAACTGGAAGCCCGTGGCCATGTTCTTCGCCTTCGCCCTCATGATCACGTCGTTCATGACGGGCAACGCGGTCCAGGCCAACACGGTCGCCACGCAGGTCTTCGACTCGTTCGGCGTGCCGGTCTGGATCACGGGCCTCGTCACGGCGACGATCGTCGGGATCGTGATCCTGGGCGGGATCAGCCGGATCGGGCGGGTCACGTCGATCATCGCGCCCGTCATGGCCGCGATCTACGTGGCCGGCGCCCTCACCATCCTGGTGCTCAACATCGGCGACGTCCCGGCCGCGTTCGGGCGGATCTTCAGCGAGGCCTTCAACCCGACCTCCGGCGTGGCCGGCACCGGCGCGGGCGTGTTCTTGCTGACGATGCTCTACGGCGTCCAGCGAGGGCTCTTCTCCAACGAGGCCGGCCAGGGCTCGGCGCCCATCGCCCACTCGGCGGCCAAGACCGACGAGCCCGTCTCGGAGGGCGTCGTCGCGCTCCTCGAGCCGTTTATCGACACGATCCTGATCTGCACCATGACGGGCCTCGTGCTCGTCACGACGGGCGCGTTCGAGGCCACGGCCCCGGCCGAAGTCGACCTCAGCGCCTCCAACGTCTCGCTCGTCGAGGGCGACCGGGAGTCGGGCTTCACGACCTACTCCGGGACCGACGCGATCCCGATCAACGAGGGGATCCCGCAGGCGCTCGACGGCCCGCGCGTCGGCCGGTTCGGCGTCGGGATCGACACCCTCTTCGCCGACGAGGCCCAGACGATCCCGTTCACGGGCACGATCGACCCGGAGACCCGGACGGTCCTCGACAACGACGGGAACGTCGTCGAGACGCTCTACGGCAACACGGTCCGGACGAGCGCGCCGCTGACGACGCTCGCGTTCGAGCGCGGGCTCGACCCGATCGGCCTCGGCGGCCTCGGGCGCTACATCGTGCTCCTGTCCGTGGTCCTGTTCGCCGTCTCGACCTCGATCTCGTGGAGCTACTACGGCGACCGGTGCGCGAACTACCTGTTCGGGACCAAGGCGATCCTCCCGTTCAAGGGCGTGTTCGTGGTCATGCACTTCGTGGGCGCCGTCCTCGCCGTGACGACGATCTGGGACCTCGGCGACGTCGCGCTCTCGCTCGTGACGCTCCCGAACGTCCTCGCGCTCCTGCTCCTCTCGCCGGTCCTCAAGAAGCTGACCGACAGCTACTTCGAGCGCCGGCCGTGGGAGCAGAACGAGCTCGACCACAAGCGGGCCGTCCAGGAGGGCCGGCTGAAGCGATGATGCGGGCATGAGGGAAGGGGCGTGGGGCACGAGGCTCCGGCCTGCTTCCCGCCCCCCGCCCCGTGCCTCGTC
>JAAXJP010000675.1 GCA_012269805.1 Rubrivirga sp. | reverse complement strand
GCGCTGGCGCTCGCCGACGCGGAGCGCGAGACGACCGCCGCCCGGATCGGGCGGCTCCGCGACGACCTCGGCGCCCGGCTCCGGGACGCCTTCGGCCAGCGACTGGTCGTGAACACGCCCGAAGGCGCGGCGCCGCACGTGCTGAGCGTCTCGTTCCGGCCGGCGGACGGCGGGCCGCTCGACGGCGAGATGCTCCTGACCGCGCTCGACCTCGAGGGCGTCCACGCGTCGGCGGGGAGCGCGTGCACGAGCGGAGCCCTCGAGCCGAGCCACGTCCTCCTGGCCCTCGGTCGCGACCGCGCCGTGGCCGGCGCGACCGTGCGCTTCTCGCTCGGCCGCGAGACCACCGAGGCGGACGTGGCCGATGCCGCAGGCGCCACGGCGCGCGTCGTGGCCCGCCTCGACACGGTCGCCGCCTAAGCCATGCGCGTGCTTTGGATCGGGACGCCCGCCCCGTGGGCCGACGCGCTCGGGGAGATCCTCCGCGGGGACGACCCGGCCGACACCCAGGCCGACTTGGTGGTCCTCGCAGACAGTCCCGAGGCGTGTCACGACTGGCTCCGTCGGCCACGCACCCGACCCCCGGTGCTCGTCCTCGCGGAGACCGATGCGGAGGAGGACGTGGCCCTCCGGTGCGGCGCCGAGGGGGTCGTCGGCCGCAGCGCCCGTGCCGAGGAGGTCGCCCGCGCGGCTCGCCGGGCCGCTGCCCGTCACGAGGGTGTCCGCGCCGACGCCGAGCTGTACCGGCTCATGGTCGAAAGCGCGACGGACCTGATCACCGTCTCGAACGCGGAGGGCCGGACGATCTACGCGAGCCCGTCGGCGGAGGAGCAGGTCGGGCAGTCGGCTGAGGCGCTCGTGTCCGGGCCACCGCTCCAGTCCGTGCACCCCGCGGACCTCCCGGCGGTCTTGGAGGCGATGGCGAACGGCTTTCGGTCGGGGCGTGCCACGAGCCTTCGGTACCGGATCCGCCCGCCCGCCGGGCCGGAGCGGATCGTCGAGAGCCGGGGCCGCGCGGCGCTCGGCCCCGACGGCGAGCCGCTCGGGATCGTCACGACTCGCGACGTGACGGAGCAGATCGAGACCGAGCAGCGGCTCGAGGCCTCCCGGGCGCGCTTCCGCACGATCGTCCGCGCCCTCCCCGACGTCGTCTCGCACCTCGACCCCGACGGCCTCGTCCTCGATTTCCACGTGCCCGAGGTGTTCGCGACCGAGTTTCCGGCCGAGAAGCTGCTTGGCAAGCGGCTCCAGGACATCATCCCCAAGCCCTTGGCGGACAAATTCCTCGACGCCCGAGACCGGCTTCTCGCCACGGGCGAGGTCGTCTCGTACGACTACGACGGCGAGATCGGCGGGCGGACGCACTACCGGGAGGTCCGAATGGCGCCCATTGAGGGCGGGGAGATCCTGTCGATGCTCCGCGACGTGACGGCGCTGCGCGAGAACGAGGTGGCGCTGGAGCGCTCCAAGGCCGAGCTCCGCGCGCTCGCGACGCACCTCCAGGAGGTCCGCGAGGAGGAGCGGACGCGGCTGTCGCGGGAGGTCCACGACGTGCTAGGCCAGCAGCTGACGGCGATCCGCCTCGGCGTCGGGTGGTTCGGCCGTCACTACTCCGACCCCGCCGCTCAGGCCCGCCTCGGCGACGTCCGCGAGACCATCGACGAGACGATCCGCCACGTCCGCCAGATCGCCTCCGACCTCCGCCCCGGGGTGCTCGACGACTTCGGGCTGGGGTCGGCCGTCGAGTGGCAGGCGGGCCGGTTCGAGGAGCGGACCGGGATGCCGTGCCGCGTCGACGTGCAGGGCCGGACGGAGCCGCCGGCCGAGGTCGCGACCGCCGCGTTCCGCGTGCTCCAAGAGGCCCTCACGAACGTCGCCCGGCACGCCCGCGCCGACTCCGTCGCCGTCACGCTCGTGCGCGGCCCCGAGGCCGTCCGCCTCGTGGTGGCCGACGACGGGCGTGGGTTCGACCCGGCCCGGACGGGGCGGCGCTCGCTGGGCCTGGTCGGGATGCGCGAGCGGGCGGGCGCTCAGGGCGGGACCCTTGACGTCCGTGGGGTGCGCGGGCAGGGCACCGTCGTTGAGTGTACGTTGCCGCACCACCACGAACCGCCCGAGGGACCTCCCGCCTCACTATGACCCGGATCGCAATCGCCGACGACCACGTCCTCGTCCGCCGCGGGCTGGCGGAGCTGCTCCGCGAGATGGACGACTTCCGTGTGGTCGGCGAGGCGTCCTCCGGCGACGAGCTGCTCCGCCTCGTGCGCGAGGAGCGCGTCGACGTCGTCGTGATGGACATGAGCATGCCGGGCCCGAGTGGGCTCGACCTTGTCAAGTCGATCAAGGCGGAGTTCCCCAAGCTCCCGATCCTCGTGCTCTCGGCCCACCCCGAGGACCAGTACGCCGTCCGCGTGGTCCGCGCAGGCGCGATGGGCTATCTCACCAAGGAGAGCGCCGAGGCCGACCTGGTCGAGGCCGTCCGGCGTGTGGCCTCCGGCAAACGCTACCTCACGCAGAACCTGGCGGCCTCGCTCCTCGACGCGCTCGACGCCGACCCCGACGAGGACCCGCACGCCTCGCTCTCGGACCGCGAGTACCAGGTGCTCCGCCTCATCGCCTCGGGCATGACCGTCGGCGGGATTGCCGAGCACCTCTCGCTCAGTGTCAAGACGGTCTCGACGTACCGGAGCCGTCTCCTCCAGAAGATGGGGATGTCGAACAACTCGGAGATCACGCGCTACGCCCTCGAGAACGGGCTCGTCGAGTAGGACGGAACCGGACGTCCGGACGGGTGCCCGGCCGACGCTCGGCTGCGGCGTCTCGGGCGCCCCTGCGGGCGACTCGTGGCTTGGCGAATCCGTAGGATGACGGCTCCCCCCGATCTGCCCTCTCTGCATGCCCCGCCCCGTCCGCGTCCTCGTCGCCGACGACTCGGCCCTCCTCCGCCGCCTCCTCTGCGACGCCATCCAGGAGGTCGAGGGCGTCGAGGTCGTCGCCGAGGCGGCCGACGGCGTCGAGGCCCTCGACGGCGTCCACGTCCACGAGCCCGGGGTCGTCGTGCTCGACCTCCAGATGCCCGTGATGGGAGGGCTGACGGCGCTCCACCGCCTCTGCGCCAATGGCGTCCGGCCCCACGTCATCGTCCTGACAAACCACGCCGACGCGATGTACCGGACCGCGTGCCTCGAGGCGGGGGCCGACCACTTTTTCGACAAGTCAGCCGGGATCGACCGGGTGCTCGACGTGCTCCGCCAGATGACGGCGGCCGAGGCGTGAGACGCTACACCGGCGTGGGGGCGAGCAGGGCCTTCCGCATGAGGACGAGGGGGACGGGGGCCCCGCCCCGGTCGTCGACGACGTTCTCGACCGGCTCGTAGCCGCAGGCGCGATAGAGGGGCTCGCCAGACAGGGTGGCCATCAGCTCAGCGCTCTGGAACCCTTCGGCTGCCGCCGCCGCCTCGCAGACCGCGAGGATCCGCCGTCCGACACCCTTCCGGACGTGGTCGGGGTGGGTGTACATGGCGCGGATGCGGGCGGGGTCGCGGGCCGGGTCCAAAAGCGCCGGGTCGCGTCCGGGCGAGGCGTCGCCGCCGTAGAGCGTCGCCCGCCGGCTCCACCCGCCGCACCCGGCGATCTCGCCCCCGTCCTCGACCACGTAGTAGGTCCCGTCGTCGATCAGGAGCGTGTCGATGCCCATGAGCGCGCGGCTCGCGGCGACCTGCTCGGGGGTGAGGAACGGGGTCTGGAGCTCGGCGATGGCCGCCTCGGCGAGGGCGCGAAGGACGGGGAGGTCGTCGGGCCGCGCGGGCCGGTGAGTGAGGCGCAGCACGTCAGTTGAGACGTGGGTCGTCGGGGAAGGTGGAGAGGAGCGCGTACTCGCCGCCGAGCTGGCGGAGGACCTGCCGCCAGAGCGCGTCGTCGCCGTCGGCGAAGACGAGGTCGGCGGAGCCGGGCAGGACGATCCAGGCGTCCTCGTCGACCTCGGCGTCGAGCTGGCCGGCGCCCCAGCCCGAGTAGCCGACGAAGAACCGGACGCGGTCGGCGTCGACCCAGCCCGCGTCGACGGCGCTACGGAGCGCTTCGAAGTCGCCGCCCCAGAACACGTCGTCGAGCACGGGGAGCGTGCCGTCGAGGTCGCCGTAGGGGTGGAGGTAGTGGAGCGTGTCGGGCTGGACGGGCCCGCCCATCCAGAGCTCGGCGTCGAACGGGAGCGCCTCGTCGGCGGCCTGCGAGAGCGCGAGGCCGGTGGGCCGGTTGAGGACGAGGCCGAACGAGCCGTCCGTGGTGTGCTCGCAGAGGAGTACGACGGTCCGGCGGAAGTTGGGGTCCGCCATCGGGGGCTCGGCGACGAGGACGTCGCCCGGG
>JAAXJP010000516.1 GCA_012269805.1 Rubrivirga sp. | reverse complement strand
CTACGCGCCCGCCCTCCCCGCGGCCGGGGCCCTCTCGCGGCGTCGGCCGTCACGCGGGCAGCGGCGCGCGCAGAATGAACCCCGTCGGGTCGATGAGGTCCTTGCGCCGGAAGAACGGGACGTAGTGCACCGAGCGGGCGGACGTCCCGACGGCGCGGTACAGCTTCCCCGTCTCGGTCTTGTCGTACAACTCGAGGTGGAGCATCATCGACGCGACGCCGGTCCACCGCGTGCCGTCGGCGTTCTTCATCACGCCGACCGCTCCGATCGGCTGGCCGCTCGTGACGGCGTCGCCGACCGCGAAGGCGCCGGCCTCGGGCCTCTCGAGCTCGCAGTAGCGCGCGAGAAAGGCGCCGTGGTCGATGTCGAGAGCCCACGTGTCGCGGTAGAACGCGTAGGGCTCGCGGGCCACGGTCCCGTGGGCGAGCGCGAGGACGGGCGTGCCGTCGGGCATGTAGAGGTCGACGGCCGCGTGGGCGCGGGCCCCGCCGCTCCGCCTCGACCCGAACGCGCGCATCCCCGCCTCGGGGCCGGCAAAGGGGTAGCTGGACCGCTCGGCGAACGGGTACCGGATCTCGACCCGGCCGATGGCGCGGAGCGCGTTGAGCCGCTTGAGCGTCCCACCGTTCGGGTCGATCCGCGCGTCCGGGCGCCACATCCCGATCCGCCGCTGCATCCGGACGATCGCGCCCTCCGTCCCGTCGCCGCAGATCCCGTCGACCGGCCCGGGGTCGAGGCGGGCGTCGAGGGTTAGCCGGGCGGCCTCTTTGAGCGCGCTCTGCACCGCACGGACGTCGGCGGCTCGGTTCCCCGCGCCCGACCCGCCGACCGAGTCGCCGAGCACGACGGGCTCGAGCGGGACGGGGGCCGGCGCGTCGCCGTCGTCCACGAACGCGGCCAGCGTGGCGCGGACCGCGTCGCAGTCGACCCGGTCGCCGGGGCAGGCCTTCCGCGCGCCGGCCTCCCAGTGCCCGATCACGTGGGGGACCGGGATGTCGTACTTGGCCATCAGCGAGCGCGCCAGCGTGAGCCAGGCGGCCTCCTGCTCGGGCGTCCACGCCTCGCCCGGCACGTTGTGGTAGTCGTCCCCGTGGTGCCCCGAGAACACGACGCCGACAGAGTGGTGGTTCTTCCCGCCGTCGGCGCAGTGGGCGCCGACCTGGTCCTCCGCTCGCCCCTCCTCGACCGTCCCGTCCTTCCGGATGACGTAGTGGTAGCCGATGCCCGACCATCCCCGTTGGCGGTGCCAGCGGTCGATGTCGGCGCGGCTGGGGTCCCCCTGAGCGGCGGCGGTGTGGAAGACGATGTGCGAGGTGCGAGCGCGACGGGGCATGGCCGGAGACGACGCCTGTGGACACTCCACGGTACACGATTCGGCACAACTGTCTGTCGGCGGCGGTCGGTTCGCCGGCCGGCCGGCCCCTCGGCACGTCGCAGAGGGGCCCCTGCAGGCTCTAACGCTCCGAGAGGAACCCTACCTCGCGACCCCGGCGTCAGTCCTCGGCTGTGATCGCGTGCGTCCCCGTGTGGCCGTGATCTCCGAAGAGGGGCGCCAGGCGGGGCCAGAGGGCGGGGGCCGCCCGCCGCGTCGCCTCGCCAAGGCGGGCCCACTCGGCCTCCAGCGCGGCGACGTCGGGTGCCGCCGTCGGGCGCTCGGCGAGACGCGCGCCGATGGCTCGCGCGCGCGCGTCGATCGCGGACTCGATGCGGGCGAGGGCCTCCGGTGGCGGCGCGGCGGCGCGGGCGATGGCCGCACGGAAGAACGGGGCGTAGCCGGCCGCCAGAGAGACGGCCCGGCCAGCCGCAGGCGTCACGTGGTGGGGGACGGGCACGCCGGCGCGGGCGAAGGGGAGCGCCCAGTTGTCGGCGGCAAACGGGCCCGCGGGGTTCGGGACGCCCGTCCAGGCGTGGAGCATCGCGAGGCGGGGGCGGTCGGCGTCGCGGGTCCCGTGGGGCACCAGCCCGAACGCCTCGTCCATCAGCCGACCCGCGTGGGCGTGCCATGCGCCGGGCCACGGGAAGTCCGGCGGCGCCTCGCCCGGCCCGACCGGGACCGTCCACGCGGCGCCGGTGAGGACGGGCGCGCCCCCGATCGGGAGGTACGTCAGCATCGACGGCTCGGCGGGATCGAACGCCCGGCCAACGGCGCGGCCGGGGTGGACCCAGTGCTGGCCCATGTGGGGCATGTCGGGGCCGAGCGGGCGAAAGCCGGCCGCGAGGGCGTCGGCGGGGTCGGCGAAGGCGGCGAGGGCCCGCTCGGCGGTCTCCAAGAACGCGACGTGCGCCGAGTCGAGCGCGGTCGGAGGGGGGGCGTGCGTGTGCTGCGCGGCGACCGGCGCGGCGAGGAGCAGGAGGAGGGCGGCGCGCATCAGTAGCTGGAGCGGAGCGGGGCGAAGCCGAGGTCGGCGACCTCGGTCTGCACGCGGGCGTCGAGGATCCGCGCGAGCGCCTCGTGCGGGACGCCGTAGGGGAATCGGCTGAGGGACTGGAGATCGACCCGGCGCGCTTGGCCAGCACTTCCCAGCCGCGCCACCCGGCGCATGCCCGGCGGGGGCTGGGTCACACTCCGGAACTCGCCCCGAGGCGCGCGCCCTGAGTACGCCGCGCCGCGCTGGATGTCGCGCATCGGCACGCGGACGACGCGGACGGGCTCGCCGATCTGGTTCACGGCGTCGACCAGGAACGCACCGGGCTCGATTGTGAGGAGCTCGCCGGCGAGGACGCCGGAGGCTTCGCCCGACCGAACCGCGAGGACGACGGTGACGCCCTCCGCCTGGTAGTGCTCCGTCGCGGTCGGCCGGCTGACGGTGCAACTGGTCAGGGCCAGGAGGGTGAGGAGGGGGAGGCGCGTCATCGGACCGGGATCTTCGACGACTCGAACCGGGCCTCGTAGTCGTCGCGGAGGCGGCGCCACGTGCCGATGGCAGCGACGAGCGTCGAGTCGTTGGGGACGAACCGGCCCCGGTCGGGCCGGCGGAGCCACCCCGGCCGCATCCACTCGATGTAGTGGCCCTGGGACGAGACGAAATAGGTCTGGCGCTGGCCTGCTGGCGGAGCGGGCGGACGGAACGTGGCGTGGAAGACCGAGCCCGGCCCGCGCACGGCGTAGTCGAGGTCGGTCGTCGCGAGCGGACCCGAGACCTCCGGCCAGTTCCGGCCGCCGTCGTCGGTCACGTGTTCCAGCGGCACGCGCGCCGGCATGACGGTGCGGACGTCGGCGAGGGCGGCGCGGTCGAGCCGCCAGCCGCCGGCCACGAACCGGAGCCGCACGCGGAACGGCCCGTCGCCCGCGGGCACCGGCACCACGACGGCCCGCTCGGCCCACGCGACGGGCCCCGCCTCGGCGACGCGGCCGACCTCCCGGAAGGCGCCCGCCTCCTCCACGTCCACGCGCAGCCCGAGGCGGCGGAGGTAGTAGTCGCCGAACTCGGCCACGGCCCCGATCGACGCCATGTCCTGGCCGATCCAGTCGAGGGCCCGCGCGCCCTGGCCGGCCAGCATGTGCTCGTAGAGCAGGACCGTCGTGAGGAGGCTGCTCCGGAACCGGAGCGCGACGGCGACCGAGTCGGCGGCGGGGCGGGGGAAGGTGAGCGTGACGGCGTCGGTGAGGTCGCGCTCGGTGACCGCCGCGGTCACGGCGTCGGCCGTCGCGTAGGCGGCCCCGTCGGCGTGGCGGAGGGCGTCGAGGACGTCGCGACCCGTCCGGTCGGTCGCTTCGGCGGGCGCGCGCTCGGCGCTCAGCACGAGCGCCGTGCCGACCTCGCCCGGGACCGCCCGCTCGTCGGGCCCGTGGGCGACGGCCTCGACGCCGAGGTCGTCGAGGTAGTGCGTCTCGAGCGCCTCGTTGCGGACCTCGAGGCGGAGCGTGCCGTCGGGCGCGAGCACGGCGTCTGGGAGCACGTCGCGGTCGCGCATCTCGAAGAGCGGCGCGATCGAGTTTGAGAACAGCTCGGCCTGGAGCGCCGGCGTCCCCGTCCCCGCCGAGTCGACGTAGACGGTCGGGCACGAGCCGAAGATGGCGACGGCCGCGGCCGGGATGGCGAACGTCGCGACGGCCGCCGCTCCGACGGACACGAGCACCGACTTGCCGGCCTCGATGTCGGTCGAGTACACCTCGGCCCCGAGCACACGGTCCGCCGGGACGGCGCGGATCGCCTCGGCCGTGTTCTCGGGGAACGTGACGAGGAGCGCGTTGGGCCCGCGGACGCTGTCGGCCCCGAACGCCGCGCCGTCGGGGAAGAGCGCGACCCCCCCGTCGTCGAGGTGGACGCGGAGCGGCGAGGCCACCTGCTGCGGCGGCCCGACCGGAATCGGGTCGACGTCGGCCCGGTAGAACAGGCAGCCGCCGAGCCCGAGGGCCAGGAGGAGGGCGGGGAGACGGGGCATGGGGCGGACG
>JAAXJP010000721.1 GCA_012269805.1 Rubrivirga sp. | reverse complement strand
GCGGCCCCGCCCCGAACCCGAGGGACGGCGGGCCGGGCCTGACGCAGGAGCCGGTCCCGCCCGGCGGCTCCATGGTCTACGACTTCGAGGCCAACCCGGCGGGGAGCTACATGTACCACAGCCACGTCGGGCTCCAGCTCGACCGGGGCCTCCTCGGCCCGCTCGTCGTCGAGGAGGCGACGCCGCACGTGGCCTACGACCGCGAGCACGTCCTCGTCTTCGACGACGTGCTCCTGGACGAGCCGCGCCCCTTGAGCGAGCTCTCCCGCGACGGAGACGGCGGGATGGGGATGATGGGGCGGGGCGGGATGATGGACCGCATGATGGGGCGGGACCGGAGACAGGACGGCGACCGAAGGCGAGGTGGGATGATGGACGGAATGACGGGGGGCGTCGTCCCGCCCTACGCCGGCCTCGCCGTCAACGGCCGCCTCCCGGAGGCCCCGGCCGAGTTCGAGGTCCGGCGCGGCGAGCGCGTCCGTCTCCGCCTCATCAACCCCGGCGGGGCCACGACCTACCGCGTCGCCGTCGGCGGCCACCGGATGACCGTGACGCACGCGGACGGGCGGCCCGTCGAGCCGGTCACGGTGGACCGCCTCACGATCGGGATGGGCGAGCGTTACGACGTCGTCGTCGAGGCCGACAACCCCGGCGTCTGGCCCCTCGTCGCGGCGACCGTCGAGGGCGACAGCGCCCCGGCCCGCGCCGTGCTCCGCTACGCCGACGCCGCCGGCTCCGCGCTCCGCGACGGGCTCCCCGAGGGGCTCCGGGGCGGCCGGGCGCTCCGCTACGCCGACCTCCAGTCGGTCGAGACGCTCCCGGCGGAGGGCGCGCCGGACCGCACGCTCGACCTCCGACTCTCGGGGGGGATGATGATGGACCCCGGCGTGTGGACAATGGGCGGGGAGGCGTACCCCGACGCCGCGCCGCTCGAGGTCCGCGAGGGCGAGCGCGTCCGAGTGGACATGTCGAACATGAGCATGATGCTCCACCCGATGCACCTCCACGGCCACTTCTTCCGCACCGGGAACGTGCTCAAGGACACCGTCCAGGTCGCGCCCCACATGGGCCGGGCCTCGTTCGAGTTCGTCGCCGACAACCCCGGCCGGTGGTTCTTCCACTGCCACAACCTCTACCACCTCCACGCCGGGATGGCCCGCGAGGTCCGCTACGTATGACCGACCGCCCCGCCACTGCCGCCCCGGACTGGACCGAGCGCGTCCGCGCCGTCTACGACCGCGTGGCCCCGCGCTACGACCTCGCCCTCTCGCTCTACCCGCTCGTCGGCTTCCGCGCCGGGGCCTACCGCCGCCACGCCCTCCGCGCGCTCGACGTCCGGCCCGGCCACACCGTCCTCGACCTCGGCTGCGGCACCGGCCGCAACCTCCCGCCCCTCGCCCAGGTGGTCGGGGACGCGGGGCGCGTGGTGGGCCTCGACGTGTCCTCGGGCGCCCTCGCGGAGGCCCACGCCCGCACGCGCCACCTCCCGCAGGTGGACCTCGTCCAGGCCGACGCGCTCACGGCCGACCTCGGCGCGCCCGACCGCGTCCTCGCCACGTTCTCGCTCTCGATGATGCCGGACCCCGAGGCCGTCGTCGCCCGGGTCGCGGGCGCGCTCGCCCCCGGCGGGCGCCTCGCCGTGCTCGACTTCCGCATCCCCCGCTCGTGGCCCGGCCTCGTCCAGACGGCCGCCTTCGCGCTCGCCGCCCCGTTCGGGGAGACGTGGGAGATGGCCCGGCGCGACCTCCGCCCGGTCGTCGCCCGGCACGTCGCGCTCGACGCCGACCGCTCGTTCTACGGCGGTGGGGCCTACGTCGTGGCGGGAGCGGGCCGCTAGCTGGCGTCCGCTACGCTCCGCGCAGCGTGTCAAGGATGGGGCACTCGGTCCGCGGCCCGGCCCCGGGGCAGGCGTCGGCCAGCGCCCGCAGCGCGTCGCGGATGGCTTCGAGGTCGCGGAGCTTGGCCTCCACGTCGTCCAGCTTCGCCAGCGCCTCCGCGCGGACATCGCCGCACCCGCCCTCCGGCGCGTCGAGCCCGACCTCCAGCAGGCCGCCGGCCTCGGAGAGCGTGAACCCGAGCTCCTGCGCCCGCTTCACGAACCGGATCCGCTCGACGTACGTCGGCCCGTAGAGCCGGTACCCCGACGGGCTCCGCCGGGGCGGGGGGATGAGCCCCCGTTCCTCGTAGTAGCGGACCGTCTCGGACGTCACGCCGGAGGCGTCGGCCACCTGGCCCCGGGTCATCGTGTCGCTCACGGCGCTAGCGGCGGGGGCGGCTGAGGTGGGTGTGGACGATCTGCCAGGGGCCGTCGTCGGCCCGCTCGAAGACCGTCGTGAACACGCCGTCGCTCTCGACCGGCTCGCCGTCGTGCTGGGCGGCGAGCACGTAGCGGCCGGTCGCGACCGCCAGCCGGTCGCCGGTCCGGACGTGGACGTCGCGGTGGCGGAAGTCGAGGCTGTCGAGGGCGACGAGCTCGGGGCCGAGGTGGCCGTCGCGGTAGGCCGCCCACGAACTGTCGACGCCGCCCTGCTCGAAGACCACCACGTCGGGGTCGGCCGACCACAGGCCGTCGAGCGTGGCCATGTCGGCCTCGCGGAAGGCCCGCTCCTGGGCGTCGAGCACGGTCCTGACGTCGGGCGGCGCGGGTGCGTCTGCAGGGGCCGCCGGGTCGCCCGCGTCGGCGCAGGCGGCGAGGCCGAGGGCGGCGAGCACGATCAGGGAGAGGCGGAGCGGCATGTAATCAGGGGGAAGGGGTGGTGGTGCGCTCGAGGTGTCGCATGGTAAACCCGGCGTCGGTGACGGCCTCGCGCACGGCGGCGGTCTCGACGCCGTGGCTCGGCGCGAGCGCCACGTCCGCGCGCTGGTCCCGTTCGTCGAGGTCGACGGCCACGGCCTCGACGCCGTCGAGGGCCTCCAGGGCGGCCGTCAGGCTGGCCGCGCAGGTCTCACACGCGAGGCCCAACACGTGGACGGTGAGGTCCGGGGACGCGACCTCCGAGGCGGCCGGCCCGTCGGGCGGGCCGCAGGCGGCGAGGGACAGGAGGACGAGGAGGGGCAGGCGCATGGTCAGGCGTCGAGGAGACGGAGCACGGGGACGAGGCCGTAGGCGAAGAACGTCCCGACGGAGAAGATCGCGGCGGAGAGCCAGAACGTCGCCCTCGTGAACCGACCGGCGACGGCGCAGCCCTCTCCACCCGCGACGGCGCAGGCGACGGCCCCGCGCGGCTGGTAGATCAGCACTCCGCTTAGCGCGATCATCAGGCCGGAGCCGATGAAGATCCAGCCCTTGTGCTGCGAGAGCGGGACGAGCCACGGGAACGTCGAGACGAACGAGGCCACGGCCGCCCCGCCCGCGAGGGCGGCGATGGCCGACGGGAGCGCGCAGCAGAACAGCGTGCCCGTCGACGTGAACAGGGCGAGGGCGCTCGACAGCTTCTGCCGGAACGTCCGGCCGCCAGGGGCCGCGGGCAGGGGGGCGGGCGCGCTCACGACGCCAGGGCCGCGCGCGTCAGCACCCAGCCGCGAGCGGACGGCGGCCCCTCGCCGACGCGGCCGGTCACGACCACGCGGCGGCCGTCCTGGGCCTGGAGCGCCTCCCGGGCCCCGCCGGGCGCGGCCGAGGCCACGTGGAACCGCTCGCCGGCGGGCGTGACCAACTCCCACCGATCGCCCGTCTTCCGGAGCGTGCCGGCCACGCGGAGCGTCGTCGCGCGCGGGTCGAACCCGGCTTCGCGGACGGCCTCACGGAGCGCGCCCAGGCGGGCGTCGTTGGCGCCGCGGAGCCGGACGACGGCTTCGGCGTCGTTGAGGCTCACCGACACGGCCTCGACGCCGTCGAGCCGGCCGAGGCGGCGCTCGAGGGCGTAGGCGCACGGCGAGCAGTCCATCCCGAACACGGCCTGGCGGGCCTGCTGGATCTGGGCGTGGGCGGGCGGCGGCGCGAGCAGCGCGGCGAGCCCGAGGAGGGCGAGGAGTCGGAGGGTCATGGGGGTCGTCGGTTAGAACCAGTAGGAGAGGTTGACGGCGAGGCGGGCGTCCTCGCGGGGCTGCGGGCCGTTGGACCGGTCGTAGACGGGGAACAGGACGCCCGCGCCCAGGCCCCAGGCGCGATAGAGCCCGAGCGCCGTCGGGCCGACGAGCACGCGCTCGCCCCCGCTCGCGGCGACGGCCTCGCCCGCGACCCGGTCCCGCCCGGCCACCTCGGCCACGGCCTCGACGAAGACGCGGAGGTCGGGCTTGGGGTAGTCGCCCTGGAAGAGGGGCGGGCGGTAGCCGACGACGGCGCTCGCGTAGGCCAGCGGCCCCAGGCGGTCGCCGTCGCGGGCGAGGTAGCCCTGCGCCCCCGCCCCCCCCCCCCCCGAGAGGGACCCCCCGGGGTGGCCCGGGCCACCGGGCCCCG
>JAAXJP010000407.1 GCA_012269805.1 Rubrivirga sp. | reverse complement strand
GTAGGGGGTAATCGTCCAGTTTTCCAACCGGGTAATCTGTGTTTTTTAAGACGGCATGAATGGCATGATTAAACGCAGGGGTGTTGAAATCTAAAAGAGAGTCAACCTTGTGATTGAGGGTGAAGGTTAGACTCAAAGGTGTATCGAAAATCTTCAGGGCTGCCATAGATTCTATAGGATCTAATTGGCGTTGTAATGCCTCTCTTAAGGTCTTAATGTGTTGTTTGGAGAAGGCAGTTTTTATTACATCACTTGACCAGATGTTTTTCCTGAAGGGGAATATGGTTTGGATATTCTCTCGCTTTGAAATATACCCTTCGCGATTTTCATCACCTCGAATACCTACATAAGAAATGGTAGGCTCGGTACCTACGTTCTTTTCAAAGGGCTCTAGTTTCATTTTCTGAGTGCACCATCTTTGTCCGCTAGAGGGTAAGAAGTGCCCGTATGAAGCCAAGAAGTGATCAAATGGATTGTCAATTGCTACTTTCGTTTCGTCGAAGCTATGATAGCGCACGACCTCCTTACCTAAAGCAGATTCTAGGCGTCCGATGAGCTCATAAGTTTCTGTCAGCTCTTTCCCCGTGTCACACGTGTAGTATTCAGTGTCTAACTCAGGGTAATTAGACTGTAGATATAGAGCTAGTGCAGCACTATCTTTTCCTCCAGAGATTCCTAAAAGGTGTTTTACATTACTCATGTGATAGGGATTTTAAAAGTTGATTCGCTAGTTTTTCAATGTCAGATGAACTCATCTTTTGAGCCTTGACATTGGTCTTGTTCATGATACGGCGGAAAGTAGTTCCGTCAGGAAGAGTCAGCTTTAATACGAATTGATTGTCGCCTTCACCAGAAGAGAAAAGTTGACATGCTTCTAGGAGGTCATCAATCTTAGATTTAACTTGTTTAAAGGCAATTGCTAGTTCATTGTCCTTAATGGTTTCTAGGTTTTTACCAATAATTGCATCTACTACAGACTTAGTCCAGGCTGCCTTAATATCTAGAGGACTTCCTATTCTCATAAAAAGTACGCGGCTTTCCTTGCTAAGCTGATTGGTGTCAACCCCTTGAGTAGATCGCTTAAAGGCATCCTTGATAGTTTTCATATCTACAGAGGCAGAATGACCAAGTGAGGTCGCTATTAATGAGTAGAATTCTTGAATTAAGACATCAAAGCATTCTCCTAACTCTCCTTCGACTTCGCGCATTTTTTCAAAGTAGGATGCTGTTTGTTCAGCGTCCATGCTCAATACATCATTGAAGCCGATGGCGTTAGGGATTAGAGAAAGCAGTGCTTCTTCGGGGTCATTTGCCTTGATTAGAGCATCTCGGAATCCAATGGCTTCTTTGCTCAATCTTGAATTCGTGGTTTTGGTAAACGTCTCAAGATTTTTGAGTTTGCTTAACAGTTCCCCGTAAATCCTGAAGTATGCGGTTCTTGCACTTGCTGCGTCTCCTTGTTCGAGGTAGATCGATGATTTTTTATACTCAGCTACAAGTTCATCTGAAAGACGATCATAATTATATCTCTTAATGACGAAGTTTTCAGGCTTCTTTAAAATTGCCTCGTAAATATCATCTGAGAAATAGGGTAGGAATTTGTTTTCCGGAGAATAGTATAAAGCATAGTTCTCTTCTTCGGCGGTTAAGAAGAACATCAACCAGATTTTTACCAAGCCATCTTTTAGTCCGAAAGGTTTACGCTTAAGAATTTCTATTAGCTCATGAAGACTCTTTTTTCCATTACGACTATCTTCAAGAAAGTCTAGTCCAGCTTTCCAAGCAGGGTAGTAACTGCTTTTTTGGGAAGGAGCTTTTATCACTCCTGTGGTCAGGTCTAGCATTCCTTCCTTAATTAAGGTAGAGTGAACAATTGTCTTATCAGCTGGGAATTTCTTTTGATCATACCCGAGCGACGGGTCTTGGTATCTTTCTAAGAGCTTTCTTAAGAGTGCTCTTCTCGCAGTGTTGATGCTTGCAGATAATACAGACTTGTTTATGAGCTCATTATTGACTACCGGGGCATCACTGTATTTCTGAGTGAAGAATTCAGAAAGTTTTGAGTTAAATCTGCGTTGAGAGTCAATGGTAGTCTTCTTGCCATTGAATTTCCAGATACTCTCTTCAAAAACTTTCTTGGTAAAAGCTTTTTGAAGCTTTTCCAGGGCGTAAGAGTGTTCTCGTGCAATGATCTTTTTTACTACAAAATCTTCTGCGTACTTACTTAAGATGATTTCATATTTGATTACATCTCTAACTAACTCCTCAAGATCTTTGGCACCTTTTAATTGGCAGATAATTTCAGCATCGCTTCCATTGGTTTTGCCCGTCGAAACAAAAACGTGAGTGTTTCCGTCCAAATCAGAATACTTCGCGTTATAAGCTTCGCTAGTAAGGTGGAATTCGGCAAATCTCGGTGTTCCAGAAGTTAAGTAATGTCTTTTGGCTAGCGCAGGTGTCAAATGCATCAAGCGATTGAATTCGCTTTCTAAATCAAGGGATGCAGGGATTTTTCTATTCGCCTCCGCAAGCTCTCCTTGAATATTAATGTCTGTGCCTTCTACGAAGGTGAGTTTCCCTTTATGTCTAAGGAATTGAACGATATTCTTATCTGTCAACTCATCTAAAGTGTTTTCAGCTTCTACACCGTAAGCAGCGCTGAAATAGTCTTTTGCGGTATCTAAATCGAACAGTCCTTCTCTTCCGAAAACGTTGATTAAAAGGATTGACTTTAAAATCGGGTGTGAAATACGTGGATCAATACTAGAGTGATGATCCGCACGTTGGATAGCCCTCTCGGCAGATTCCCACTGCAATTTATCCGGGTTCCCACTGCTGTAAATAACATGTGATAAACGGTCTACTGCGTAATTATAAAAATCTGAAAGTAGATATGGTAAATCATCGTCTTTCTCAAAAATGCTGTGTGAGCTTTGAGCATTCAAGAAAGAAAATAACGAACGCTCATTTTGACCATATTTTTGAAGAAGACTGATTACTACATAACTAGTAATTCCATCTAATGGACTAACATTGACTCCTTTTTCGTTTAGTGCTGCTGAATATCCTACGGGAAGAAGTCTCGTATCTTCTAATACTGCGTTAAGTGTTGGAGTAGTCTTTTCCTTACTGTCAAATTCCTTTAATGTAGGAACAGCGAGCTTAATCAAAGTTTCGGCTGGCTCATTGAAATTGATAGGTGAAAAACGGCCACTAACCTTTTTCCACTCAACGGCATCAGCTTGACTAGCGCCAGCGGTATATGCATCGAAATTTTGATGCTGCGTCGTAATTAAGACACAAGAATCTAAGTCGTTTACGGCCTCTGCTAATTGCTGAAAGAAGTATGTCTCCTCTTTAGGGTTATTCAATAATGCATATTCCAAGCACTTCCCGAACTCATCAATAATGATGAACACAGCGTCTTTCTTCTTTGTGAGGTTGGTGATCGCATTTATTACTTCATCAACACTATCTGAAACCTTAAGAGAATTGGCTAGTGAAGTTCTTAGCGACTGTTTGGGGTCGCCAATGATCTTTACAAAGTGTGATTTTTTCGCAATTGTTGAACCCTTGAAATATTGTGTCTTTCCTTTTACGGTAGACTCCATTGCAATTAAAAAGGAGCTTTTACCTGTTCCGTAGGAGCCAATAAGGTTGAAACAGCTCACCTTACTGTAGAGGGCTTCAGTAACCTGCGTGTAGATCGACTGAGTATTGTTGGTTACGATATAGTTGAATGATGAATCATCATTCTTAAGTATGTTAGTTGATATTAGCATACTTGATAGTGGTGTTTTTTAGCGAAGTCCATCCATGAACTCTTAGTATTGATCTGCAATTCCTGGATACCAGTGGTTTCATTCTGTTTAAAGGAAAAATCAGAACTGAAATCGGATGCTACCTTTTCTAGGATCTTAGAAAAGGAGTCTCTATTGAGCAATAGAACGGTTCCTAGGTGCAAGTAAACGTCATCTAGTGTAATACTCGTTGATCCTTTTACTCCGAAAGATTTTAAAAGCAGGGTAGCAACTAGCGTTGTGCTTTCATTTTCGGCTGCTTGCGTATTCAGTTCGTAAATGATCTCGTTGTCTCCAGATCGGAATTCGGTTCTTTTTATAAGGTCGAGTTCAGTGAGTAGAGTCGTGTAGTTGTCCTCAAGTGTTGCCTTTTTGCTTTTTTTGATACAATAAGTGTCGATAAGGCATCTAAAGTCAGAGCTTAACGATTTGAGTGAAGGGAGCTTTTCTCCTTCTCCCTTGATGTAACTCGCCAAGGACCCTACGAATTCCGCCTCTGAGAATGTTCGTGTGGATTTACGCTTGAAGTACTCCTTGAAGAAATAGTGAAATATAGAGGCATACTGACGCGTGCAAATTTCATGATGCAAAATCCAAAGCGTGAA
>JAAXJP010000357.1 GCA_012269805.1 Rubrivirga sp. | reverse complement strand
TCCCCACGCCATGCCCCTCGACGCCTCCGACTACTCCGCCCTCGAAGGCGGCCTCGTCCGCATGCTCGACCGGCTCCAGGCCGAGGGCACCGCGACCAAGGACCGCGACGTCGACCAGTACCTCCGCGACGAGCCCAACGCCGTCCTGCTCGGGCTCCTCTACGACCAGCGGGTCCTCGCCGAGACGGCCTTCGCCGGGCCCTACAAGCTCCGCGAGCGGCTCGGCCACCTCGACATGGGCCGGATCGCCGACATGGACCGCGACGCCTTCGCCGAAGTCTTTGCCGAGTCGCCCGCCGTCCACCGGTTCACGAACAAGATGGTCGACACGACCCAGTCGGTCGCGCGCATCCTCGCCGACGATTACGACGGGGACGCGGCGAACCTCTGGGCGGACGGCGACTGCGCGACGGTCGAGAAGCGGGTCCGGAAGCTGCCCGGGTTCGGACCGCAGAAGGCGTCGAAGCTCCGGTACTGCCTGTACTACTTCGGGCACCGCGACCTCTCGGAGGACTAGCGGCCAGGCCCTACTCCTCGCCCGTCCGCTCCGGGGCGCCCTCCTGCGCCTCGATGTCGTCGGCCACGCGACGCATGATCAGCGCCGTCTCGTGCTGGCCTTCTGCCTCCAGCTCGTCCGCCTTACGTCGGATCGCGTCGGGGCTGGGCTGGTCGCCGTCATGCATCGATGCCGGGGGATGGGGAGGGGACGATACCACATGCTGCGGACATAGGAAAGCCCCCCACCTCTCCTCGCTCGATTCTCGGACGGAGAACGCGCCTCCCGGGGGAGTCGAAGCGGCCGACAACGCCGGCATCTGCCGGAGTCTGCCGGCGGCGCGGCAAGGGGCTAGCCCCCAGCCCGCGAGCGGCGCGTGAAGCGTGCGGATGCCCCGAACCTCGGGGGGGGGCTCGCGTTCACGACGCCGCTCCCCCGCTGCCCCCGGTCGTCCCCGCGCCGTCCTGTATGCCCCACATCGATGTTCCTGCCTGGGCTTGGGTCGCGTTCAACGGGTACGTCATCGCTCTCTTGTTGCTCGACCTGTTCGGGTTCAACCGGAAGGCGCACAAGATCGAGTGGAAAGAGGCGGCCTGGCTGTCGGCGTTCTTCGTGGCGGCCTCGCTGGCCGTCAACGCGCTGATCTGGTGGGCCTACGGCTCCGGGCCTGGCCTCACGTTCCTGACCGCCTACGTCGTCGAGAAGTCGCTCTCGGTCGACAACCTGTTCGTCATCGCGGTCCTGTTCGGCTACTTCGCCGTGCCGGCCCAGTACCAGCACCGGGTCCTGTTCTGGGGGATCTTCGGGGCCATCGTGATGCGGGCGGTCATGATCCTGGTCGGCGTCGCGCTCGTCGAGCGGTTCCACTGGGTCCTCTACATCTTCGGCGCGTTCCTGGTGCTGACCGGCATCCGGATGTTCGTCGAGTCGGAGGAGCCCGAGGAGGTCTCGTCCAACAAGGTGCTCCAGTTGCTCCGGCGGCTGCTCCCCGTCACCCGCGGCTACCACGGGGAGCACTTTTTCGTGCGGAAGATGGGCCGCCTGTGGGTGACCCCGCTGTTCCTCGTGCTCGTGATGATCGAGCTGACGGACGTCGTGTTCGCCGTCGACTCGATCCCGGCCATCCTCGGCATCACGACGGACCCGTTCATCGCCTACAGCTCGAACATCCTGGCCGTCGTCGGGCTGCGGGCGCTGTACTTCCTACTGGCCGGCGTGATCGAGCGGATCCGGTACCTCCACATCGGGCTCGCGGCGGTCCTCGTGTTTATCGGCGCGAAGATGCTGGCCGAGCCGTTCCTCGAGCCTCGCGGGCTCGAGATTCCCACGTCGGTGTCGCTGGCCGTCGTGATCGGGTGCATCACGGTCGCCGCGGCCGTGTCGTGGGCGGCGACCGTGCGCGAGCGGAGGAGCGACACGCTCCCGGAGCCGCCCGGCGCTCCCAAGCCCCACGCCGGGGACGGCGCCGCTGAGAGCACGCCGGTCGTCGACGACCGCGAGCGGTCCGAGGCCTAGCCCCGCGTCGTCGGCCTCGGCCCCGAGGCGGGCCGGGCTACGGGAGGTCGATCACGAAGCAGTGGGCGAGGTGGCCAGGGCGCGTCGAGATGTGCGCGCGGCCCGTCGTGGCCGACCGCCCCGTCGGGAGCGTCGTCGAGATCGCGGCGCGGCCGGGGCGGTCGCCGGGCGAGGTCGTGATCGTCCGCGTCTGTCCGGGCGCGTTCGGGTCGTAGCCGTCGAGCGTGGCATCGAGCGGCCCGCGACGGTCGACCCCGCACACGACGACCTGGTGGAGCGCGAACGGGTCCGGCGCGTCGCCGACGAGGCCGACGAGCGCCGGCCGGCCCTGCCCGAGCGTGGCCTCGACGCGGTCGAGCTCGGTCTCGAGGGCGGCGGCCCAGCCGTCGGGGTCGCGGGAGGCGAGGGCGCGGAGCCACCACGCGGCAAAGCGCGGGAGCGAGGCCCGCAGCGTCCGCTCCTGCCGGCGCCGGAGGAGCGCGCGAAGCGGGCCCGGGCGGAGGTCGGCGGTGGGCGCGGCGCCCTCCCCCCGCGGCCACCGCTCGATGGCCGCCAGCGCCATCCCGCCGCACAGCCCGAACGTCGACCACCGACGGGCGATCGAGCGCACGATCCCGTCGCCGAGCCCCATCCGCCCGAGCGCCGCGCCGACCGCGAGCCCCGCGAGCCCGCCGATGGGGCCGCTCACGGCGCCGCCGAGGCCGGCCCCGAGCGCGACCGGGACCGACGAGAGCCCGCGGAGTTGGGTCGCGAGCGTCGCGAGGTCGTCGTCGGTCCAGGTGTACCGGTTGGGGAACGAGAACCCGTCGCGGGCGGGGTCGAAGTCCAACACGGTCAGACGACTGTGCGAAACGGGTGGGGACATACCTGAGGTCTGGTTAAAGGGCGGATTCTGGACCGAACGGCTTGATCGGCGGCGGCGGCGCGTGCAGATTGTGTGAGCGGCCCCGGCGGGAGCGGCGAGACAACGACGACTCGTCCGCAGGGGTCCGCGAGGCCGACCCACACCCCTCTGCCATGCGCGAACGGATACGCCGCAGGCCGCTCTTGTACACCCTGCTCTTCGGGCTGGTCCTCGCCGCGGGCGGGGCCTCTGCCGAGTACGCCCGCCAGCGGCTCACGGCCGTCACGCCGGCCGCGGTCGCCCCGCTCCTCGCCGAGCGGCTGAGCGCCGACAGCACGGCCGGCGCCCTCCACCCCGGCGTCCACGACCTCTACGCCGCGCGCGCCGGTGAGCCGGTGTGGTTCGCCCGCGCCGACCGCGCCGCGGCCCTCGACCTCCTCGCCCGCGCCGACCGCGACGCGCTCCCCGTCGACCCGGCCCTCGCCGGCCTCCGCGCCCTCTCCGACACGGCGACGGTCCCAGCGTCCCTCGCCGAGGCCGACCTCGCCGTGACGGACGCGCTCCTCCGATTTGGCGACGCCCTCGGCCGCCCCCGCGTCGACGCGACCGAGCTCTACGGCATCCACTGGACGGCCGCACCGCCCGCCCCCCCTGACGCCGCCGCCCGCTTGGCGGAAGCGCTCGCCGCGGCGGCGAGCCCGGCCGCCGCGCTCGCCCTCTGGGCCGACGGCCTCCGCCCGCAGCACCCCGGCTACCGCCGCCTCCGCGCCGCGCTCGCCCGCGAGCTCGACCTCGGGGAGCGGCCGGAGCTGATCCTCGACCGCGACCTCGCGCCCGGGGACTCCGGCGCCGCCGTCCTCCGCCTCCGTGAGCGCCTCGCCGTCGAGGGCGCCACGTCCTCGCCCGAGACGCCGGCCCGGTTCGACGCCGCCCTCGCCGACGCGCTCCGCGGCCTCCAACGCGCCCGCGGGCTCGCCGAGTCCGGCCGCCTCGACGGTCCGACGCGGGAGGCGCTCAACGCCCGCCAGCCCGAGCTCGTCCCGCTCCTCGCCCTCAACCTCGAGCGCTGGCGCTGGCTCCCGGCCGACCTCGGCAGTCTCCACGTCTGGGTAAACGTCCCCCGGTTCGAGCTGGCCGTCCGCGAGCGCGCGCCCGGCGCCGGCCCCTCGGGCGACTGGACCGAGGCGACCCGGTTCGTAACGGTCGTCGGCGCGCGGGACTGGCAGACGCCGGCCTTTACCGACACGCTCGAGACGATCGTGTTCAACCCGACGTGGATCGTGCCGGCCTCGATCCAGCGCGAGTCGTACGGCTACGTCAAGGGGTTCGTCGAACGAGGCCCGGGGCCGGGCAACGCGATGGGCCGCGTCAAATTCCTGTTCCCCAACGACCACGCCGTCTACGTGCACGACACCCCGACCAAGTGGGCGTTCGGCGTCGACGACCGGGCCCGCTCGCACGGCTGCGTCCGCGCCGGGGACCCCGAGGCACTCGCCCGCGCGCTCCTCCCTCGCACGAACGGGTGGACCGAGGAGCGCGTCTCCGAGGTCTT
>JAAXJP010000010.1:2421-4410 GCA_012269805.1 Rubrivirga sp. | reverse complement strand
GCCGACGTGCTCGGGATCACGCTCACCAAGCGCGGCAACGGGGCCGCCGAGGACATCCCGCTGGCCGGCTTCCCGCACCACGCGCTCGACCAGCACCTCCCGAAGCTCGTGCAGGCCGGCCACCGCGTCGCCGTCTGCGAGCAGCTCGAGGACCCGAAGTACGCCCGGAAGATCGTGAAGCGTGGCGTGGTCGAGGTCGTCACCCCCGGCGTCACGTTCCGCGACCCGCTCCTCGACGCGAAGCGCTCGACGTACCTCGCGGCCGTGGCGTGGGGCGAGGGGAAACAGAGGGGGACGGTCGGCGTGGCGTTCGCCGACGCCTCGACGGGCGAGTTCTTCCTGACGGAGGCCGAGGTCGGCCGCCTCGGCGGGCTCCTCCAGACGATCGGGCCGGCCGAGGTCGTCGTCGACAAGCGGCACGTGGACCGGCTCAGGCAGGCGATGCGGGCGGTCCAGGGCGGCGAGCCGCCGTTCGCCGTAACGAAAGAGGAGGACTGGGTCTTCGGGCTCGACTTCGCGACGGAGACGCTCCTCCGCCACTTCCAGACGCACAGCCTCAAGGGGTTCGGCGTCGACGGCCTCTCGGTCGGCGTGACGGCGGCCGGCGCCGCGCTGTACTACCTCGGGGAGACGCAGAAGGGGCGGATCCCGCACGTCCGCCGGCTCCAGCGCTACCGCGCCGAGGACCACATCGCCCTCGACCCGGCGACGAAGCGGAACCTCGAACTCGTGGCCTCGATGCAGGACGGCCGGCGCGACGGCTCGCTCGTCGGCGTCCTCGACGCGACGCTGACGCCGATGGGTGGGCGGCTCCTGCGCCAGTGGCTCGTGAGGCCGCTCCGCGACGTCGGGCGGATTCGCCAGCGGCTCGACGCCGTCGACGCCCTGTTCACGTCGCCTCGGCTGCGGCGGTCGCTGCGTGAGGAGCTCCGCCACGTAGGCGACCTCGAGCGGCTCGCGGGAAAGGTGTGCACCGGCCGCGCGACGCCTCGCGACCTCGTCGCGCTGGGGCAGACGCTCCGCCGCGTCCCGCCCCTCCAGGACCTTCTCGACGGGGAGGAGGCCGGCCTGCTCGACCGGCTCCACGGCCGGCTGGAGCCGTGCGACGAGACCGTCCGCGACGTGGCCGAGGCGCTCGCGGACGAACCGCCGGCTCAGATCACGGCGGGCGGCACGATCCGCACCGGCCACGACGAGGAGCTCGACCGGCTCCGCGACGTCGCCGGCTCGGGCAAGCAGTACCTCACGGAGCTCCAGGCCCGCGAGTCGAAGCGGACCGGCATCCCGAGCCTCAAGGTGGGCTACAACAAGGTGTTCGGGTACTACCTCGAAGTCACGAACGCCCACAAAGACAAGGCGCCAGACGAGTGGATCCGCAAGCAGACGCTCGTCAACGCAGAGCGCTACATCACACCGGAGCTCAAGGAGTACGAGGAGACGATCCTGACGGCGCAGGAGAAGATCGTCGAGCTCGAGACGCGGCTCGTCGACCAACTCCGGCAGCGAGTGGCGGAAGCGGTCGAGCCGATCCAGCAGAACGCCCGCGCGCTCGCCGCGCTCGACGTGGTGTGCGGGTTCGCCGAGATCGCCGAGCGGAACGGCTACGTCCGCCCCGAGGTCGACGACTCGGCGGTGCTCGATGTCGAGGAGGGGCGGCACCCGGTCGTGGAGCGGATGCTGCCGGCGGGCGAGGCGTTCATCCCCAACTCGGTCCGCCTCGCGGCGCCCGTCGGCGAGGAGGCCGACGCCGCCACCGAGGCGGGGCAGGTCCTCCTCATCACCGGGCCGAACATGGCCGGCAAGAGCGTGGTCCTCCGGCAGACGGCGCTGATCGTGCTCCTCGCCCAGGTCGGCGCGTTCGTCCCGGCCGCCCGCGCTCGCGTGGGAGTGGTGGGCCCGCGGGGTTAAAGCGGCGGGGCCCCCCCCCCACACCCCGCCGCGGCCGCCGCCAGGCGAGGGGGGCGGGAGCAGGGAGGCTTCAAAAACAAG
>JAAXJP010000010.1:0-2411 GCA_012269805.1 Rubrivirga sp. | reverse complement strand
GAGAGGGTCATACCCCACCGCCCCCCCCCGGCGGGGGCTGGGGGCCGGCCGGCCCGGGCGGGGGGGGTTGGGGTCGCGGCGCTGTTACCCCGGGGCGGCGCCAGCGACAACCTCGCGGCCGGCGAGTCGACGTTCCTCGTCGAGATGAACGAGACGGCGAACATCCTCAACAACGCGACGGCCCGCTCGCTCATCCTGCTCGACGAGGTGGGGCGGGGGACGAGCACGTTCGACGGGCTCAGCCTCGCGTGGGCCATCGTGGAGCACCTCCACGAGACGCCCGAGCGCGCGGCACGGACGCTGTTCGCGACGCACTACCACGAGCTCGACGCGCTCTCGGAGCGCCTCCCCCGGGTCAAGAGTTACTCCGTCCGCGTGCGGGAGCACGAGGGGAAGGTGGTGTTCCTCCGCACGCTCGTGCCGGGCGGGGCCGACCACAGCTACGGGATTGAGGTGGCTCGGATGGCCGGCCTCCCCGCCTCGGTCGTCGCCCGCGCCAAGTCGGTCCTCCGCCACCTCGAGGCCCACGACGTCGCCGCCGAGGTCGGCGTCCACGGGGCGCCGCCGGAGGTCTCGGGCGACGGGATGCCGGCGACGGGACGGCCCCGGGTGTCCGCCCTTCCCGCTGCCGAGGCGGCCCCGGTCGCGCTCGCGGCGCCCGACCCCATCGCGACGGAGATTCTCGACCAGCTCCAACGCCTCGAACCGGACCGCATGACGCCCATCGAAGCGCTCATGGCCCTCGCGGACTTGAAACGGTCGGCCGCGGGGAACGGCTAAGGATCAAGAGCTTCCTGACGGCCGACTCAGTGAATTCCAGGCCGGTGGGGAGCCCGTGGGGAACCAGGCCGTAGACGCCCCTCGCCGTCCGCCACCCGGCCGGCCCCGACTGGCGGCGCATATCGCTCGCGCCGTTGTCGCATCACCCTCATCACCCACATCGCACAGTTATGCGCGCATTCATTCTTGCCCTCGCCCTCACCTTCACCGTCGGGCTGACCGCCTGCGAGTCCGAGCAGGCCGACGCCGTCGAGGACCGGGGCGAGGCCATCGACGAGGCCTACGAGGACGCCGGCATGGACGAGACCGGCGACGCCATCGAGGAGCAGTACGACGAGGCCGCTGATCAGATTGACGAGACCATCGAGGACGGCGCTCCGGTCGGCGACGAGGAGGACGTCATCGGCGACGGCGAGGTCTTCGACGAGGAGGGCGAGCCGGAGGGTGGCATCTAAGCCCCCGGCGCTCCGCCTTCGGGCGCCCTCCGGTCCTCGGGGGGCGCCCTTTTCATTTCTGGACTCCCGAGCATTCGCCCACGCCCCGATGAGCCGTGCCTTTGTCAAGGAAGGGGCCCCCGAGGTCCCGGTCGTCATTCCCCCCCGTCCGCCGTTGCCGGCCGGCGTGCCCAATTACGTCACGCCGGCCGGTCTCGCGGCGCTCCGCGCAGAAAAGGCGTCTCTCGAGCGCCGTCGCGCCGCGCTCGACGCCGAGGACCCCGACGCGTCCCGCGAGCGAGAGCTCCTCACGGGTCTCCTCCGACAGGTAGTCGAGCGGATCGCCCGGAGCCGGGAGGTCGACCCGTCGACGCTCGACCGCTCGGACATCCGGTTCGGAGCGACCGTGACCGTCCGAGACGCCAGCGACGAGGAGCGGACAATCCAGATCGTCGGGGTCGACGAGGCCGCGGCGTCCGACGACGCCGTCGCGTTCACGTCCCCCTACGCGCGGGCGCTGACGGGCGCCTCGGCCGGCGACACCGTCCGCCTCCAGACGCCGTCCGGGGAGACCGAACTCACGATCCTCTCTGTTCGCTACGGGGCGTAAAAAACGGCCGGCGACATAAGTCGCCAGCCGCTCGAGGGGTGTGGAGGCGGGGCTCAGTGCGGGTTGAGCGCGGTCCCTGGGGTCTCGTCCGACGAGACGTCGACTTCGCCGCTCGGGGCGCCGTCGCCGTTGTCGTCGCTGAGGTCGGGGGCCGCGTTGGCTGTACGGAGCTCCGGGTCGCCGGACGTGCCCCCCAACTCGGTCGAGATGCCGGCGATCTCGTCGGGCCGGGTCCCGCCCGCGAGGGCGATGCCGGCGGCCTTGACGTAGCCGCCGAGCCGGCGGAGCGGGTCGCGGAGGTGCGCCTCGGCGAGCGTGTCGGCGGCCTCGGCGGTGTGGGCCCCGAGCCGCTTCATCGTGTCGCCGATGTCGGCCGCCGTCGCCGGACCCTCGGCCTGCTGGCCGTCGAGCTGGCGGGCGAGCGTGACGAGGCCGTCCCGGACGCCACCGAGGTCGGGCCGGTCGGCGGACGCGATCTTCTCGGCCCATCCCCGGCAGATGTCGGCCGCGGCGGAGCGGGAGAGCGTGGTGGTCAGACCGTCGTTGAACGCCTCGAGCGTGCTGAAGATGGACATGCCATCCTCGGT
>JAAXJP010000639.1 GCA_012269805.1 Rubrivirga sp. | reverse complement strand
CTTGACAAGCCACCCCCCCCGAGAGGGCCACGGCGCCCACGCCCGCGCGGGCGGCGCACCACCGGTATGGGGAGGACAACGGGAACGGGAAGGACATCATGGGCGAGAGGGAGGGCCTGGCGGGGGACGAGTCGGGCCACGACGTGGGGGAGGTGCGTCGGCTCCCATTGTTCAAACCTCAGCGTCGATCCATCCGAGAAGGACGTCGAGGTCATCAGAGCCCGAACGCCGAGGCCACCCCTCCAATCGCGTCGTTGAGGTCAAGCAGGAGCGTCGCTGAGAAGTAGGGGTCCGTGTCGTCGCGGGCGTCGAACGTCGCTCCCATCGTGAAGTCGAAGGGCACGTTCGCGGCGTCTCGGCCCCCAACCAATGTGGGCACGCTGAGCCCGACGTAGGCCGTCCTCCCAAACGCGTCCCCGATCCGAGTGCCCACCGTGAGCCGAGCCCTCGCGAACCAACTCGCGACGCCCCGCACCAGGGGGACGCTCCCCAGGACCGGCTCGAGAGGGAAGTCGACGCCGACCATGGGCGCGTACCGACGGGTGTCGACGGTGACGGTGTCGGTCGTCGTCAGAGCCGCGTCCTCAAGGCGTTCCACTCGGTAGAGCGTGTCCACGTCCGCCGTTCCGTTCGGAGTATACACCAGGCCCACCATGGCGCGTGGGCGGGCGTGGGCGCGAACATCATCGAACTCAACGGACCCCGTGGGACTCCTCCGCGCGTTTGTCAGCATGGCCTCTTCGGCCGCGGTCTCGATCCCCGTCCCGCTCCCGACGACCGTCGCACTCACCCGCTGGTCCCCCGCCTGCGGTCCGAGCCGGACAGGAGCTTCGGCGACACACGCGGCCTCACGTCCGCGGACGTAGGCCTGGCGGCGGAAATCGTCGGACCCAAGGGAGTCGGGGGCCCACTGTGGAAGTCGACGAGTCATCCCCGTGCCGGCCACAACGTGGGCGGAGACCGTCGACGTCATGGGCGCCACGCCCTGCTCCTTCGGCGACCACAACGTGAATCGGACTTGCGTACTCGCGCAGTCCCGAGCGCTCGGGCTCCCCACCCGCTCCTCCGAACTGCGGGTAGAGTCCGGACTCCACGTGCCGAGCGCGACGAGGTAGGTGCCCTCGAGTTGAGCCCCCGCGAACGCGTATCCGCCTCCGACGGAGCGGTCCACGATCACCATTCGGGTCCCGGAGGAGTCGAGCATCGTGCTCCCGAACACGTACTCCGCCCGCCCCACGTCAGCTCCCGCGGCACCATAAGACAAAGCGGAAGGGGAGGGGGGAGCCCCCCTCCGTGATACCCGCGCCGTCACCGTCTGCTGTCCGTCCTCGGCGGCGAGACGGAGAAACGCATACGCGACACAGAATTTGTCGTCCCTGTCCTCTATGCCGTGCAGCGACGTCGTGGACGCCCTACCCCACGTCGAGAGCGTCTCCCCATCGACCACAACGGCGGAGGTCTCGTGGCTCCTCGGTGCGAACCCGGCGCCGTTGGGCACGTGAAGTCGGAACGTGACGACGGCGCTCGCACAGTCCTCCGCAGCCACCGGTACCAGATCTCCGTCTGAGTCGAGAGAGGCGATCGCTACCCAGAGCGGGGACGACGGTTTTGCGTCCCGGGTGGTGCTGGCCAGGGAAGGTCCCCCGGCCTCGATGACTAGGGGGGAGGTGCCCTGGGCGCCCACCGGCTGTGCCCATAGGCAGGTGAGGGCGACGAGAGAGACGAACGAGATCTGCAACATCGATATCTGTGTGTGTGGGCACGGGAAAGACCAAATTCTACGACACACATAGTCCGGGCTCAACCGAGCGGGGCCGGCCGTTTGAAACGACGAAGCGCAGCAGTCCGGCCGACGCCGACTCCACCGACTGCGCCCACCCGACCCGCTCCGCCCGGCTCGGGCGGACGCTCCGCGTAGGCGCTCTCGCGCCGCCTCGCCCGGCTACGATCGGTACCCAAACCGCCGACGGAGCGGGAGGACGTGCCGTCGCACGCCACCCGCGAACGGCGGAGTCGGTGTCGCTCCGCTCCCGTGTCTGACCTGGCCCCACCCAGCGGGCTGCCGAAACCTCGGCCGCCCTCCGCCTCGCCGCAAGGGCCGCCCCGCACGCGGGGCTCCGTGCTCGCCATGCTCCCGTCGGCTGGCGCCGCCGCTGCGCGTGGCTCCGCGCGGCCCCTGCACTCGGCTCCGGTCGGCCCGAATGCGGCAGTCATGCCCGCCGGGCAGGGCTTCCCTTTGGGGGCCGTGTGTCCTGTCGCCACCCTCGTGCCTGCCGTGTCCGTCTCCGTCCTGTCTGGTCTCCTCGCCTCCGCGCCCGTCGTCGGCGTCTCGGGCTCGCGCGCCCCGTCGCCGGCGTCGGCGTCCGTCTGTCGGTGGGCCGTCCGCCAGCTCGCCCCGTCGTCGTCCGTCGTCGTCGGGTGCGCGGCCGGCATCGACGGCGTGGTCCGCGCGCTCCGCCCGTCGGCGTCGGTCGTCCGGGCCTCGGCGTTCGGGTCCGGCCCCGGCGCGCTGGCGGCCCGTTCTACCGCCGTCGTCCGGGCCGTGGCCGTCGGCGGTCCCACCGCGCTCTGGCTCGCGTTCCCGTCCAGCCCGTGCCCGGCCGGCGTCGTGCCGTCGCGCCAGTCGTCGGCGTGCTTCTCGGGCTCGGGCTCCGGCACGTGGGCGTCGCTCGCGCTCGCGGTCGGGCTCGGCGTCCCGGCCCTCGCGTTCCTCCCGCCCGGGGTGTCTGCGCCGGCCGCCTGGCCGCTCGCGGCGGTGCCGGGGTGCGCCGGTCCGCGCGGGTCGTGGGTCCGGTTCCGGCCGGCCGTGGTCCAGTCGGCGCTCGCGTTCTAGCCCGCTACTGCAGTCTGCGAATCCGTCCACCTGGGGCACCTTGTTCTTGTATTTGGTAAACAAATAAGCTATATTCAGGCATGAGCACGGCGGCCCCTACCCGCCCCGCTCTGCCCTCGCCGCTTTGGCGGTCGGGCCTCTGCCAGTCCACCGCCGCCGCCACCCGCCGAAGTGCTTCGGCGATGGGGCGGCCCATCCTCCCTCACGTATGGCCGTCCTGTGCCGCACCTCTACCCACGCCGTCGAGCACCTCCGCCGCGGCCTCTACTTCATCCAGGTCTGGGACCGCTCGCCCAACCCCAATGGGCGGCACCTCACGGTCTGGTTCCACGGCAACAAGCGGAACGCCTTCCGCTACCTCGACCAGCTCCTCGCGCTCCCGGTGTCCTTCCGAGGCTCGGGCCGCCGGGTGCCTGGCTTCGCCTCGCCTGGCGCTACGTCGCCCGCCGTCTGCGAACCGCAAGGTCGGCGCAGCCAGCCCCCCGCGGCCTACGCGGCGGGGGGCGCCTCGGGCGGCCCCCGGTTCGCGCTCGGGCACCTCGTCGCCACGCCCGCCGCGCTCGACCTCTGCCGCGAGCACGGGCTCGACCCCCTCGCCTACGTCCGCCGCCACGTCTGCGGCGATTGGGGCACCGTCTGCGCCGAGGACGCCGCCGCCAACGAGCACGCGGTCTCCCGACGCCTCCGGCTCCTCTCGGTCTACGACACGCCCGGCGGGCGCCTCTGGGTCATCACCGAGGCGGACCGCTCCGCGACGACGGTCCTCAGCCCCTCCGACTACTAGCCACCGGCGCGACCCCGCGCCGCCCGCGCCCCGTCCGCTCCCTACGCGGGCGGGGTGCCTCTGCCACACCTCCCATGCCCTCCCTCTTCGCCTTCTGGGCCGTGGACCGCCACGGCCGCCCGGTCGACCCCGACGCGTACGACCCCTGGGGCGAGCGCTCCCCGCTCGACGCCCTGGAGGTCGACCGCGAGACCGTCGGCCCCTACCTCACCGTCCTCCACGAGGAGACTGAAACGCTCGTGTTTGAGGGCGACGTCTCCGCCGCGCTCCGCATGTTCGCCGCCGAAGTGGCCGAATCGTCCGGGTGGCCGGTCGACCCCGACGCGCTCCCCGTCGACGCGGCCCTCGCCGCCTGCGAGGTCATCATCTCAGAGGCCGGCGACGAGTGGGCGCGAGAAGCGGTCTACGACTGGTGCGAGCCGAACCCGGACACCTCGCGCAACCCGCGCCGGATGCCCGAGCACGTCCGCCGCGGCATCCGCCGTGGGGCCGAGGTCGCCGGACGGGAGGCCGCCTCCGAAGCGCTCCGGGACCACCTCCTCGCCCGAGTCGCTCCGGTGCGGCTTGCCGCCTGAGGCCCCGCGCCGCCCGACCCGTGATCCGCCTGGCCCGAGCCCTCGCCACGTGGAGCAGGGCGGCGCTCCGGCCGGCATCCTATCCTACGGGGATGGACGCCGACCCCCTCTTCGAGCACGTCGCCCGCGAACGGGCCGCCCGCGGCCGCGCCCCCGGCTGGCGCGTCTCGCCGCCGGGCGCCGCCTCGCGCCTGTTCTCCGACGCCGACCACGGCTCGCCCGGGGCCGCCCTCGACG
>JAAXJP010000366.1 GCA_012269805.1 Rubrivirga sp. | reverse complement strand
CCCGGGGAGGGCGGGAAGCCGTCGAGCCGCCGCGCGGGCTCGTCGGCGGCCGCGACGCGGACGACCGAGAGCGCGGTCGTGGCGCCGTCCGGCACGCCGGTGGCCTGAACGACGGCCCGGAGCGAGTCGAGCCCGGCCGGCACCGAGGAGGCGTCGACGGGGTCGACCGCTCCCCCGCGGCTCGCGGCTTCGAGCCGGAGACCGCCGAGCGCGGGGGCCCCGCTCGGCCTCGGAACGCGAAGCACGAGACGGCGCTCGGCCGTCCGGTCGCTCGTCAGGTCCTCCAGCACGGCGCGGACGACGTACTCGCCGGGCGGGACGTCGAAGCGTTCGACCCGCCAGACCGGCACCGCCGAGCGCGAGGCCTCGGCCTCCCCGACGCGGACCGTGTCGCGCGGTGAGACCGACCGCGGGGCGCCCCCCTCCTGCTCGACCGTCACGGTCCAACTGCCGATCGCGGTGAGCGAGTCGGCCGTCTGGCGGAAGACGAGCGACGCGGGCGGTACGCCGAGGTACACGTCGAGCCCCGGCGCGTCGTCGCGGACGCTCGCGACGGCGTCGAGCACGAACACGGGCTCGCCGGCCCGGTACGCCGCGGCGCCTGCGTCGAGGCGAGGCGTGGCCGGCCCCGACCCCGCGCACCCGGCGAGCACGGCGACTCCCGCGAGGAGGGCGAAGACGCCGGGTCGACGGCTTGTCATGGACTGGGGGCGCGGCGGCATGGGAAGGACCGCACGGAACCCGCGGCCGCCGCACGAACGGCGGGGGCCCGCCCCGAGGATCCCGGAATGAGTGCTAGCCCGCGTCCTTCGCCGCCGCCACAATCGCCGCGAACGACTCGGCGTCGAGGCTCGCGCCGCCGACGAGCGCACCGTCGAGGTCGGGCTGCGCGAACAGTTCGGCCGCGTTGCCCGGTTTGACGCTCCCGCCATACAGGATGTCGATGTCGGCTCCGGGGAACCGCTCCGCCAGCGCTCCACGGATCGCTGCGTGCATGGCCTGCGCCTGGTCGGGCGTCGCTGTCTGCCCCGTACCGATGGCCCAGACCGGTTCATATGCGACGACGAGGTCGGCCGACCCGACGCCCTCCAGCGAGGACGCGAGTTGGTCGAGGACCGTCGCCTCGGCATCGCCGGACTCCCGCTCCTCCAGCGTCTCGCCGACGCAGAGGATCGGGACGAGCCCCGCGGCCTGAGCCGCCCGCACCTTCTCGGCTACGAACGCGCTCGTCTCGCCGAAGAGCTGGCGCCGCTCGGAGTGGCCCACGATGGCGTAGTGGACGCCCAGGTCGCGGAGCATCGGCGGTGACACCTCGCCCGTGAACGCGCCGGCGTCCTCCGGGTGGACGTTCTGCGCGCCGAGACGGACGCCGCTGCCCCGGAGGCGCTCCGCCACGGCGTCGAGCCACACGGCCGGCGGGCACACCGCCACGTCGACGGTGCCCGTCGCGCCGTCGGTGGCCCGCACAACGTCGGCCGCGCGGCCGACCGCGTCGGCGTGACCGAGGTTCATCTTCCAGTTTCCAGCGACCAGCATCGGGTTCAGGGGCGGGTGTTCGGGGAGTGGGACGCGACCTCGGCCGACACGACCTCGGCCAGGGAGGACAGGACGCGGACGTCCTCGTCGGTCCAGTCGTGGGGCTCGTGGTCGATGGCGCAGAGGGCGCCGATCACGTGGCCGTCGGGGGCCGCCACCGGCACGCCGAGATAGGCGATGACGTCGAGGTCGCGGATCGCCAGGTTGCCCGCCAGAAGCTCGGACTGGCGAGAATCGGCGACGACGAGCGGGCGGCGCTCGTTGGCGACGTGCTGGCAGAACGAGTGCGTGAGCGGGGTCTGACGCGCGTCGGCGACGTCGCCCGACAGGCCGACCTGGCTCTTGAAAAACTGGCGGTCCTCGTCGACCAGCGAGATCAGCGACACCGGGACGCCGAGCGAGTCCGAGGCGAGCCGGGTCAGCGTGTCGAACGCCTCGGACGGAGGCGAGTCGAGGAGCGCGGTCTGGCGGAGCGACGCGACGCGGCCGGCGACTCGGCTGACGTCGGGGGGCCCCGCCTCGGAGGTCGCCCGGACGTACTCGACCGGGTGCGCTCCCCCCCACCCGGCGTTGGCGAGGAGGTCGGCCCACCGACCCTCAGCGGTCTCGACCGGCGCGCCGTCCCCGCGATACGCGACCCCGGTGACGCGCACGCCGTCGTCGGTGGCGACCGAGCGCCCGCGAAACCGGGCCGGTTCGCCGTCGAGGGTAAACTGAACGTCGAGCGTCCTCCCTCCCCCCGCCTGAGCGGTCTCGACCGCCTCGCGGAGGTCGTCGGGCGGATGGGACCGCGCGACCAGCGCGTCGAGCGTGGCACCGTCACCGACGAGGCCAGGCGCGTGAACCCGCCCGTCCGGGTGGATCGTGACCGGCCGGGCGCGCGCGCCCTCAAGCGCGACGTGGAGCCGCGCGGCGTCGACCTCGACCGTCACGTCGCGCCCGACCAGCACGGCCCCCACGACGCGACCGGCCGGGGTCTCCACCGGCACGAACGAGGCGTCGAGCCACTGGGCCGCCCCCCCCGGGCCGACCGCGATCCGCTTGCGGACCGTTTCGCCGGCCAGCGCCCGCTGCCACGCCTCGCTCTGCGGGCTGGTCCCGGCGTGGTCGTCCCCGATCTCAGGCAGCGCCACCAAGGTCGCCGCCGCGACCGACCGCCACGCCTCGTTCACGACCGAGAGGCGGCCGTCCGCGTCGACGGCACAGAGCGCGTCGGGGGTCGCGTCGAGGACGGCTCGCAGGACCGCCCGCTCACGGTCGAGCTGCAGGTTGAGGTCGTGCAGCTGACGCTCCGAGGCGAGCAGGGTCGTCACGTCGCGGGCCTCCAGCAACAGCCACGGCTCCGCGGCGGGCCCCTCCACGCTCTGGACGTCCACCAGGAGCGTCCGGCTCGTTCCGTCCCGCGTGACCGGCGCGTAGAACCGATCGAGGAGCCCGCCCGAGGCGAGGCGCAGGCTCTCGCGGACCCGGTCGGGGTCGTCCCACCAAGGGGCGTCCGCGACGGGCGTTCCGAGCGCGGCCCCGCGCGAGGGGTAGTACGACGACGCCAGGTCGCTCAAGGCCAGGATCGCGCCGGCCGGGTCGAGGAGCATCGACAGCCCGAATGAGGACTGGAAGGCGCGCCGGAACACGTCGTCGGGCACCGTCGCCGTGTCGACGTTGACGACTTCGACCGGGACCACCGGTGCCTGATCAGTCGGGTTGGACGAGGGGCGGTCCATCAGAGGTCAGGCGGTCAGCGCGTCGAGCTTGGCGAGGATCTCCTCCGCGTGGGCCGCGGTCTTGGGCCGCTTGAACACGTGGAGCACCGTCCCGTCGGCACCGATCAGGAACGTCGTCCGCTTGATCCCCATCGACTTTTTGCCGTAGAGGTTCTTTTCGCCCCAGGCGCCGTAGGCCTCGAGGATGTCGCGGTCCGGGTCGGCGAGGAGCGGGAACGGGAGGTCGTACTTGTCCGCGAACCGCTCGTGGCTCTCGGCCGAGTCGGCCGAGACGCCGACGACGGCCACGCCGGCCTCGGCGAGCGCGCCGGTGTGGTCGCGGAGGTTGCAGGCCTGCTTCGTGCAGCCGGGGGTGTCGTCCTTGGGGTAGAAGTAGAGCGCGAGGGGCCGGCCGGCAAAGTCCGCGAGGCGGACGGTGTCGCCGTTCTGGTCGGTCCCCTCGAACGGCGGCGCGGGGTCGCCGGGGGCGGGCATGTCAGCCATGGGTCGGGATCGAGTCGGTGAGGGCGCGGACGCGGTCGAGGTGGGCGTGCGCCGTGAGGTCGAGTTGGAGCGGCGTGACGGAGACGAAGCCGTCGCGGATCGCCGCGAGGTCGGTGTCGGGCCCCTCGTCGAGGTCGATAAACCGGCCGCCGAGCCAGTAGTAGGGTCGGTCGGTCGGGTCGCGGCGCTCCTCGAACTCCTCCTCCCAGCGCGCCCGCGCCTGACGCGTCGCACGGAGGCCGGCGAGCTCGCCGAGCGGGACGTCGGGCACGTTGACGTTGAGGAGGACGCCGTCGGGGAGGCCGTCGGCGAGGACGCGCTCGGCCAGCACGCGCGCGACGGGGCCGGCCGTCTCGAAGTCGGACGGCGTCCACGCGTCATGAGAGACGGCGATCGACGGGACTCCGAGGATCGTCCCCTCGGTCGCCGCGCTGACCGTCCCCGAGTACATCACGTTGACGGCCGTGTTCGGCCCGTGGTTGATGCCGGAGACGACGAGGTCGGGCGGGCGCGGGAGCAGCCGCTGCGCCGCGATCTTGACGCAGTCGGCCGGGGTGCCGGTCACGGCGCGCGCCCAGACCGGGCCGCTCGGACCGTCGAACACCCACGGGTGGACGCGCATCGGGTCGCGGACCGTGATCGCGTGGCCCACGGCGCTCTGCTCGGCGACCGGCGCCACCACGGCCAGCGTG
>JAAXJP010000169.1 GCA_012269805.1 Rubrivirga sp. | reverse complement strand
CGCGAACGGATCGGCCTCCGGCGCGCCCGCCTCGGGGTCGAGCCGGGCGGGGTCGGTGGGCGGGACCGCAGCGGGCGGCGTGTCGGACGGGTCGGGCATCGGTCGGGCGGATCAGACGTGGCGGAAGAAACGGGCGACGCGGGCGTCGAGGCGGACGAGGTCGCGGGCGTCGGGCCGCTGGCGGGCGTGGCGGAGGGCGCTGAAAAGCCGCTGCGCCTCGTCCTCGGGCACGCCCGCGCGGGCGGCGGCGAGCCGGGCCGTCTCGGCGTCGAGCGTGGGCTCGGCAATGCGGAGCTCCGTGCGGAGCCGGTCGAGCACGACGCGCTCCATCCGCCGCGCCAGCGCCCGGTCGTCGCGGTGGACGAACCGGAGGCGGCCGACGGTCCGCGCGAACTCGCGCTGGGCGTTCGGAGGCGGCGCGACGACGGGCACCGCGCGCTGCCACCGGCGCCCACGGAACAACAGGTACAGGAGCCCGGCCAGCACGAGCACGACGTAGGCGCCCCGCAGCGCAGGCGTCTGGAGGACAAAGCGGAGCGGCGTCTGGGCGTGCTCCTGGTACGGCTTGAGATAGTCGTCCCAGAGGACCGGCTGGTCGGGGAGCGCGGCCACGAGCGCGGCGGCGTAGGCCGGGCCGTCGCCGTCGCCCGTGAGCGCGGCGTTCGAGACCGCGAGGGGCGCGGACGAGAGGAGCACCTCCCCCCGGCCGTGCCGGACCCGCACGAGCGTGACCATCCGGTCGGCGTCGTTGTACGGCCAGACGGCGTGGCCGAGGATCTCCGTCCGTTCCGGGTCGAGGTCGACGATCTCCGCGCCCCGCACGTCGACCGGGAACACGTACTCGCCCGCCACGCCGGGCGGCACGAGCGTCAGCGTGTCGGGCTCGAACGCCGCCCGCGCGCCGAACTCGTCGAACCCGCCGAAGACGGGGTCCACCAGGACCGCCTCCTCCGGCCCCACAAACACGTCGGCCTTGGCGAGCGCGCCCTCGTCCGCCTCGGTCGTGTCGGGGGCCATGAGCGCGTCGGCGAGCGGGCCGCTCAGGCCGTGCGTCATCAGCACGAGCGCGTTGCCGCGCGCGACGAAGTCGAGGATCCGCTCGGCCTCGGCCTCGTCGGGCGCGACCGACTGGGCGAGGACGAGGTAGGTCCGGCCGCGGAGCGTCGTGTCGGCGAAGAGCTCGAAGGCCGGGACGGCGACGGGCGTGACGGGCTGGCCGAGCCAGTCGGGCAGGGACTCGTAGAAGACCTCGGCGTCGAACGGCGCGTCGCCCGCGCGCTCGAGGCGCACGCGGAGGTCGAGCGGCTTCGGCCGCGCCAGCTCGACGGCGACGAGCGCGGCGATGAGCGCCGCCAGGAGCAGGAGGTAGCCGCGGACGCTCATGAGGCCACCGAGGCGGGCGGGGTCGAGGACGCCGGCGCGGCCTCGTCGAAGAGCGGCGCCAGCTCGGCGTAGAGCGCCGGCGGAACCGGCCGCTCGCCGTACCACACGGCGTCGAACACGCGCGTCGCGCGGGCGAACGACCGGGCGCGCTCGGGTCGCGAGGCACGGACCTCGGCGACGTACTGGCGGTTGGTCTTGTCGCGGCGCCAGGCGATCGCGCCGGCCGCGTCGAGCGACTGGAGCAGGAGGAGGTACCGCGCGCGGACGGCCTCGCGGTGCTGGCCCGCGTCGAGCGCGGCGCGGAGGCGCGTCTCGAGGTCCACCCTGGCGATGTCCTCCGCGTCGAGGAGCGGGCCGGCGGCGCCTCCGGCGTCGGACCGGCGGGCGAACACGCCGGCGCCCTCGACGCGCAGCAGCCGGGCGAGCGCCCAGCCGAGCGCCAGCACGGCGAGGCCGACCAGGACGTAGCGACGGGCGTCCGGCGTCGTGTTCTCGAACACGGGGTCCCAGAGCGTCCGCCGGAGCCAGCGCAGGACCTGCTCCCAGAGCGACGGGCCCTCGGCCTGGGGGTCGTCGTACTGGAAGTCCGGGTCGGCGCGGTAGGCGTCGAGCCCGGCCGGCGCCGGGGCCGGCGCGAGCGTGTCGGTCGCGAGCGGGGCGCCGTACACGCCGGCCGGGTCCTCGGGCCAGGGGACCGCCTCCGCACCCGGACGGTCGGGCGGCGGAGGCGGGGGCGCCACGGGGCGCGGCGCGTCCTGCGCCACGACGGCCGCCGCGAGCAGCGCGAGGGCGAGCGGCCTCACCCGCGGAACCCGCCGCCGCGGAATCCTCCGGTGCCCGGGCCGTCCTCACGGTCGCTCGGGCGCGCGTCGGCCTCCGGAGCGGACGGCGCCGGGGGCGCCGCCGCGTCGCGCGCGTCGGGTCGGTCGGCCTCGGGGCCGAGGCCGGCCAGGTCGTCGAGGTCGGCGTAGAGGCCCGTCCCGTCGAGCTCCTCCGCCAGCCGGCCGTGCACGAAGAACAGCGCCACGAGCGGGATGAGGTAGCCGGCGTACGACACGACCTGGAGCGGGGCCACGACGGCGCCCATCACCGAGAACATCGCCGACGGGTCCGTCGCCGCCGAGTTGATCCCGACGAGGATCATCATCACGTACAGCGGGATCGACACGATCATGATGATCACGTAGAACAGGAGCCCCGCCAGCAGGAGCGCGCCGCCAGCGAACAGCCACGAGCCCTTGACGAGCTCCCGCGCCCGCTGCCACGACGCCGCCAGCGTGTCCTCCTCGAGCGCCCGCACGGCGAACGTCACGGCGTAGTACGGAAGCGACCAGATCACGAACGCGAACCACGCCAGGATGCCCAGGCACGGGACGATGGCGATGACGGCCGACAGCATGATCACGAGCCCGTACACGATCGAGAGGCCGAGAAACGGGAACAGCAGATCGCGGGCCTCCTCCCACAGCACGCTCGCCGTGATCGCGCCCGCCTGCCCCTCGCGGTACAGCTTCACGTAGGCCGACGCCGCAGCGACCGTCAGCGCGCCGCCGAGCGCGCCGAAGAGGAGGATCCCGAAGTAGGTCGGGCTGAAGACCGCGAACGGGTCGTCCTCCATGGCCGCCGGGTCGGCGAGGAGGCCGCCCATCTGGTGCATGTAGAGCCCCGTCGCGATGCCCGTCGCGAGGGCCACGGGCGCCACGACGGCGACGTAGCTCGTCAGCAGCTCGCGCCAGTTCTCGCGCAGCAGGGCGACGGTCGCGTTCATCACGTCGCCGACGTCGCGGAGCTTGCGGAAGCGGACGGCGCCGAGGTCGGGGAAGTCAGGCATGGGGGGCGCGGCCGCGGCGGGCCGGGAGGACGACGAAGTAGCCGACGAGGAACGCCAGCGACCCGAGGATGACGACGAGGCTCGCCCACAGCGGCATCTCGGTTCGCCGCGTCACGACGCCCTCGAGGAGCGCCGCGAACGCGAACACGGGCACGAGGCCGACGACGATCTTAAGCCCCCGGGTGGCGCCCCTACGGAGCGCGGCGAGCCGCGGATACGTCCCCGGCAGGAGCACGGCGTTCCACATCGTGAGGCCCGCGCCGCCCGCGACCACGATAGCCGCCAGCTCGAGCGTGCCGTGGATCATCACGACCCGGAACCAGTCGCCCAGCAGGCCCTCGGCGGCGAACAGGTGGGCGAAGGCGCCGACCATGATCCCGTTCTGCACGAGCACCCAGCCCGTGCCCACGGACGCGCCCGGCACCGGCGCGCCGGGGAAGAACCCCGCGAACGCGAGGAACGACACGCGGATGTTGTTGAACGCGATGCCCAGCGTCATGTCGAGCTGCCGAGCCTCCTTGTAGACGCGGAAGGGGTCGCCCGCCTCGATGTTCGCCTGGGACATGTTGACGTACCCGTCGCCCAGGATGAGCCGGACGAACGTGGCGTCGCCGACCGACGAAACGGCGCCGACGCCGATCGCGCCGAGGAACAGGAGGAGCGACGCCAGCAGCGCGCCCCGGGCCTCGTAGACGGCCTCGGGCACCTCGTGCGTCCAGAACCGGACGAGCCGGCCGCGCTCCTCGCGTCGGTTCCGGTAGACCTGAGCGTGGGCCTGCGCCGAGAGGTCGTTGAGGTAGGCCGCCGTCGCCGAGCCGGGGTAGAACGTCTTGGCGTAGGCGAGGTCGTCGCCGAGGCGGACGTAGGCGTCGGCGAGCGCGTCGGGGTCCGCGCCGTCGGCGTCGAGGAGGCCCTCCAGGGCGCGCCAGGTCGGGGCGCGGCGGCGGACGAAGACGGCTTCGCGCACGGGGCGGCGACGGGGGAGCGAGACGAGCCGGAAGGTAGCCCCGGCGCCCGAACGGGGCACCCACGCCCCGCCGGACGCCCCCTCCGGCTTGACCCCTCGCCCCGGCGGCCGATACCCGACGCGGTCCCCCTCCCTCGCGATGAGCGCCCCGTTGATCTCCACCTGGTTCTACGCCGAGCGCGCGGACGAGGAGAGCGTCTACCCCCAGGTCGGCGGCCGGTCGTCGTCGACGTGGTTCCAGGCCGTCTACTGGCGGTGCGTGGTCGACTTTTTCG
>JAAXJP010000026.1 GCA_012269805.1 Rubrivirga sp. | reverse complement strand
ACGCTAACCGACGACCTCGCCACGCGGACGCCCAACGCGAGCGCGCCCAACTTCTTCCTCGACGAGTTCCGCCACGAGCCGCCGCGCGAAGAGCACACGCCGGACCGCCGCGGCATCTACTTCGAGCGGATGACGGACGCCGAGTTCAGGGCGTACCACGCGGCCATCGACCCGCAGAACGCCGAGTACCAGCGGATGCGCGCGGCCGGCGAGCTCGACGACCCGCGGGCGATGCGGGCCTACCACTACCAGCGCTTTATCAAGGACTAACTCCGCATCGTCGACGCGCTCGACGAGAACGTCGGGCGCCTGCTCGACCGGATCGACGCGGACCCCGAGCTGCGCGCGAACACGATCGTCGTCTACGCCTCGGACCAGGGCTACTTCACCGGCGAGCACGGCTACGCCGAGAAGCGGCTGATGTACGAGGAGGCCGTCCGGATGCCGCTCCTGATGCGGTGGCCGGCCCAGATCGCGCCCGGCACGCGCGTCGAGGCGCTCGTCCAGAACATCGACCTCGCGCCCACCTTCCTCGAGGCGGCCGGCGCCGAGCCGCTCGACCGGATGCAGGGCGTCTCGCTGGCGCCTCTGTTCGATGGCGTCGCCCCGCTCGACTGGCGGCGGTCGGTGTACTACCACTACTACGACCACGGCATCCACCGCGTCCCCCGCCACGCCGGCGTGCGGACCCAGACGCACAAGCTGGTCCACTTCTACACCGACGACACGTGGGAGCTCTACGACCTCGTCGCCGACCCGCACGAGCTCCGCAACCTCTACGGCGACCCGGCCGTGGCCGCTCTCCAGGCGGACCTGGAGGGCGAGTACCTCCGGCTCCGCGCGCACTACGGCGTGCCGCCGGAGACCTTCGAGGCGCCGTTCCCCGCCGCGCGCGCGTCCTCCGCCCCGTAGCCCCGCCCGCCTCGGCGTCGAGGCGGGACTACTCGCGGCCGGTGAACTCGGCCCAGGCGTCGCGGTCGAGGACCCACGCGTAGAACAGCGCGCCGAGCGCGCCGTGGGCCACGCCGAGGGGCCAGAGGGTCCCGTCGCGGAGGTAGAGCGGGGCGAACGCGCCGCCGAGCGCCGTCGTCGCGGCCGTGAGCGGCCAGTTGGGCACGTGGACCGAGCCGAACGCGGCGGCCGAGAGCGGGGCGACGGCGAGCGCGGGCAGGCCGGCGGCGTCGAGGTGCCGCGTGAGAAAGCCCTGCACCAGCATCTGCTGCGTGAGCCCCCACGCCGGGTACAGCACGAGGAGCGGGACGAGCGACGGCTCGACGCGCAGCGACCCGCGCTGGGCTCCATAGGCCGCCATCCCGGCCGCCGCGCCCAGAGACACTAGCCCGACGTCGCGCGCGGCCCGGCCGAGGTGCTCGCCCGTGAACCCGAGGTCCGCGAGGAAGCCCGGCTCGCTCAGCGCGCGGGCGCCGACGTAGCCGCCCCACCCGGCGATTACGACGGGCACGTACAGGTTCGAGACGCCGACCTCCGACGCCGCGAGGTGGCCGACGCCGGTGAGCACGACGGCGCCCATCTCGAGCGTCGCCCGCGGGTCGATGCCGCGCTCCACCGGACCGCCGTCGAGCGGGATCGTCAGGCGAACGATCTGGGCCTCAGAGGCAGAGGCGAAACAAAGCAGAAGGAGCATCGCGCGCATGGCCGCACGCTAGCCCCGCACACGCCCTCTGCCCTGATGCAGATGGGCCAGAACCGGCGCTCTTCACCTCGGCGGTCCCATGGGCCCACCGAGGCGGACGGGCTCACTCCTCACAGGCCGGCGCGTAGCCCGCCGCCAGCGTGGCCCCCGGCGCGCGGACGTACGTGACGGCGCGGGCCGGCGCCCAGACGCCACCCCGCCGCATCTCCGTGCTCGTCCGGAGGTGCCCCTCAGCGTCGACGTACGAGACCGAGCGGACGCGGTCGATCTCGGGGTGGCCCTCGACGGCCTCCTCGACCACGAGCGCGCCGTCGTCGCGGACGGCGCCGGTGCCCGACGTCGTGAACCCGCCCGACGTGACGTAGACGAACCGGAGCGAGTCGCCCTCGGCCCAGATCAGTGTCTCGCCGCCGTAGCCGCCGCCCGCGAGCGTGTGGACGTTGCGGAGCGCGTGCCCGCGCATGGCCCACTCGAACCGCGAGACGTCGGTGACGGCCTGGCCGTCCTGCTCGAACGTGCCCTGCCACGGCGCGCCGACGAGCGGCGCCAGCGGGGCGAGCGCGGCGATCGGCTCCCACTCCTGGGCGGCAGCGGTCGGGAGGAGGACGGCGAGGGCGAGAGGCAGAAGGCGCATCGGGACGGGAGTGGGGTGTCCGAGGGATACGGCGAGTCGATGACACCCGAATGTCGCACTCTGTCACGGATCCGGCTCCGCCCGCATCGGGCCCTCCGCCGACCGCCCGAGGCGGGGGACCCCGGCACGCGGGGCGGCGTGGCAGGGGCATGGCGCTGACCAACCCTGGCTCCTCCGGCCGCGTGCCCTCGACGCGGGCCTCGCGGCGGGCCGCCCGCGACACCGCCGACCTGTCCGTCCGCGAGCGGCTCGGGGCGCTGAAGAACGTGCCGCCCCTGTTCCGGCTCGTGTGGCAGACGAGCCCGCCGCTCTTCGCCGCCGGGCTGGCGCTCCGGCTCGTCCGCGCGCTCCTGCCCGTGTCGATGCTCTACGTCGGCAAGCTGATCGTGGACGAGGTCGTCCGCGTGGCGGGCACGGCGCCGGAGTTGGGCGGGCTCGCGGCATGGGGCGGAGAGCTCGAAACGCTCGCGTGGCTGCTCGCCGCCGAGCTCGGGCTGGCCGTCCTGTCGGAGCTCTTGGGCCGGGCCGTCGCCCTCAGCGACTCGCTCCTCGGCGACCTGTTCACCAACGAGACGAGCGTCCGCCTCATGCGCCACGCGGCGGCCCTCGACCTCGCCCACTTCGAGGACGCCGACTTCTACGACCACCTCGAGCGAGCCCGTCGCCAGACGACCGGACGGATGGTCCTGCTCGGGCAGATCCTCGGCCAGGTCCAGGACGTGATCACGGTCGCGTCCCTCGCGATCGGCCTCGCGGCCTACGCGCCGTGGCTCCTGCTGCTCCTGGCCGTCGCGCTCGTGCCGGCGTTCCTCGGCGAGGCCCACTTCAACGCCCAGAGCTACTCCCTGGCCTACTCCTGGACGCCCGAGCGCCGCGAGCTCGACTACCTCCGCTACGTCGGCGCCAGCGACGAGACGGCGAAGGAGGTCAAGGTGTTCGGGCTCAACGACTACCTCGCCGAGCGGTACCGCGAATTGGCGGATCGGTACTACCGCGCCAACCGGACGCTCGCCGTTCGCCGCGCGTCGTGGGGCGGGCTCCTCTCGGCGGTCGGGAGCCTCGGCTACTACCTCGCCTACGCGTTCATCGTGTACCGGACGGCCGCCGGCGCCTTCTCCATCGGCGACCTCACGTTCCTGGCCGGCTCGTTCGCCCGGATGCGGGGGCTGTTGGAGGGGATGCTCCAGGCGTTCTCGTCGGTGAGCGGCCAGGCGCTCTACCTCGCCGACCTGTTCTCGTTTTTCGAGATCGAGCCGCGCGTGGTCTCCGCGCCCGACGCGCCGTCCGTGCCCGAGCCGATCCGGGAGGGCTTCGTGTTCGAGGACGTCGGCTTCCGGTACCCGGGCTCGGACCACTGGGCCGTCCGGCACCTCAGCTTTACGCTCCGGGCGGGCGAGGCGCTCGCGCTCGTCGGCGAGAACGGGGCCGGCAAGACGACGCTCGTCAAGCTCCTCGGCCGCCTCTACGACCCCGACGAGGGGCGCATCCTGCTCGACGGCCGCGACCTCCGCGAGTATGACCTCGACAGCCTCCGATCCGCCGTCGGGGTCATCTTCCAGGACTTCGTGCGGTACCACCTCACGGCGTCCGAAAACATCGCCGTCGGGCGGATCGCCGAGCGCGAAGACCGGCCCCGCGTCGAGGGCGCCGCCGAACGGTCCCTCGCCGACTCCGTCATCGCCGGGCTGCCCGAGGGCTACGACCAGGTGCTCGGCCGGCGGTTCAAGCAGGGGACCGAGCTCTCGGGCGGCCAGTGGCAGAAGGTGGCCCTCGGCCGGGCCTACATGCGCGACGCCCAGCTCCTCATCCTCGACGAGCCGACGGCCGCGCTCGACGCCCGCGCCGAGTACGAGGTGTTCGAGCGGTTCAAGGACCTGACCGAGGGCAAGACGGCCGTCCTCATCTCGCACCGGTTCTCGACCGTCCGCATGGCCGACCGGATCCTCGTGCTGGAGGCCGGCGAGGTCGAGGAGGTCGGGACGCACGAGGAGCTCCTCGCGGCCGGCGGGCGCTACGCCGAGCTGTTCGAGCTCCAGGCGCAGGGCTACCGCTAGCGACCCCGCCCGCCTCGACGCCGAGGCGGAGGGACCAGCACGTCAGTCCCGCGGGACCTCGTAGCGGAGCTGGACGAACGTGTCGTCGAGGGGCGTCGCCGACACGAGCCGGAGC
>JAAXJP010000399.1:2722-4473 GCA_012269805.1 Rubrivirga sp. | reverse complement strand
CTCCTACCCCCTGGCACACGATGCGACAGCTGTTCGTCGAAGTCCCCCGCGACGCCGCCGCCGACACCTAGGAGAAGGCCCGCGAGCACGAGGGCGCCAACGTGTGGCGCCTCGAGACGACGTCCGATCACGGGGGCGCCACGCTCCTCGTCGTGAGCCTCCCCAACCAGCAGGTCGGCCCGTTCATCCAGTCGCTCGACGGCCTGGACGAGGTGCGGATCACGCTCATCCCCCGCGGGGTGGTCGCCTTCCACCCGCCGGCCGAGGACGCGCCCGACGAGGTGACCGACGTCGGCATGCGGAGCCCGATCGAGGTGTTCCTGGCCGGCCTCCAGAGCATCGGGTCGTGGACCGGATTCATCGGCTACGCCATCGCGGCGGGCGTGGTGGTGTGGATCGGGCTGTTCACGAACACGATCTACCTCCTCACGGCGTCGATGCTCATCGCGCCCTTCGCGGGGCCGGCCATGAACACGGCCATCGGCTCGGCCACGGGCAACGCCCGCCTGCTCCGGCGGAGCGTCCTCCGCTACGGCGTCGGCCTCCTCATCACGGCCACGGCGGCCGGCCTCCTCTCGCTCCTGATGGGCCAGCAGATCGCGACGCCCCTCATGGTCGAGACGAGCCAGATCTCGACCGTCTCGATCCTGCTGCCGCTGGTGGCCGGCGCGGCCGGCGCGCTGTTCCTAGTGCAGAGCGAGCGCGACAGCCTCGTCTCCGGCGCAGCCGTCGGCGTCCTCGTCGCGGCCTCGCTCGCCCCGCCGACGGGCCTCGTCGGGATGTCGGTCGTGCTCGGCGACTGGCCCTTTGTCAAGTCGGCCCTGTTCGTCCTCGTCGCTCAACTCGTCGGGATCAACCTCAGCGGGGCTTTGACCTTCCGCGCGTTCGGCCTCGAGACCCGCGGCACCCGGTTTCTTCAGGGCACGAAGTGGCTGTTCCCGGCCGCCCTCGCCGTCTCCGCGGTCGTGCTGGTCGGGCTCTTCGCGTGGCAGCTCTCCGATCCGCCCGAGCTCCAGCGGTCCAGCCGCGCCCAGCGGGCCGCCTTCGAGATCCGCCAGGCCGTCGACGAAAGCGGGCTGGGCGAGCCGGTCGAGGTCGAGGCCCGGTTTACGCGCGCCCAGATCTCGGGGCAGAACACGCTGCTCGGCGTCGTCTACGTCCAGCGTGCCGACTCCGTGCGGATGGAGCGCGCCGCGATGGCGCAGGCGCTCACGCGGCGGATCCAAGGTCGGCTGCTCGACCAGGGCTTCGACGTGTCGCCCCTCGTCTCCGTGACCGTGCTCGACCCGCCGCCCGCGCGCGACGACGGGTAAGCCCCGTCACCACCCCACGCCCCGGCGCTTCCGGCCGGGGAGGCGGAACACGAGGCCGTCCATCACGAGGTGGCTGAAGTACCCGACGACGGCCGCGCCGTAGAACGGGAGCCCGGCCAGCGGCTGCTCCGGCCGAAGGACGTACGGCAAGACCAGGAACGGGCTCGGGATGAGGAGCATCGCCCAGTACGTGTGCGTCCACCCGCGGTGCTTGCCGAGGGCCGGGAGGATGCAGAACAGGCCGAGGTAGGCCGCCTCCTGGAACTGGCGCGTCGCGATGAGCACGACGTCGACCACGAAGAAGATGAGGTAGAAGAGGTTCTGCCCCTTCGAGTTCGTGTCGACGTCGGGCCAGAGGCCGAACATGAGGCACAGCCCAAAGAGCGCGGCCGGGTACGCGACCAGCTCGACGTCGGAGAGCTGGCGGTAGGCCTGGTC
>JAAXJP010000399.1:0-2712 GCA_012269805.1 Rubrivirga sp. | reverse complement strand
GCCTGGTCGACGGAAAGGACGAGGACGAGGGCGGCGAGGAAGAGCCCGAAAAAGACGGGGGCACCGGCGAGGTGTCCGCGGTATCCGGCCATGGCGTAGGAGACGAGGGGCCGGAGGGTACGGGCGCCCGGCGACGAGGTGGCGTCACCCCCTCCGCCTCGGCGCCGAGGTGGGCGGAGCCGGGCCTACCGCTTCAGGCGCCGGAGGAACCGGCCGAGCCACGCGTCCGACTCGTCGAAATCAAACAGATGGCCGAGGGCGAGGTAGCTCAGGCCGTAGACGGCGATCACGAGGATGCCGTACGCCCAGATCGGCATCACGTCGGCGGGGAGGAGCCAGCGCACGGCGGCGGCCGGGATCGCCGCCAGACCCGCCAGCCCGAGCATCCGGAGCGCCGCCGCCCACGGGAGGCGGAACGCCGGGTCGTGGCCCCGGAGCGCCCGCGCCAGCCGCCACAGCTCGACCCACGCGCCGACGGCCGAGCCCAGCGCCAGCCCGACGGCGCCGAGGCGGAGCGGGTCGCCCTCGTACGGGATGCCGAACACCTCGTTGACGCTGAACCGGTCGAAAAAGAACATCAGCGCGGCGCCGAGCGCGGCGGAGACGGCGACGCGCCAGACGGCGATCTTGGCGGGCGTCTTCGTGTCGCTGAGGGCGTAGAACGCGTTCTGGAGGAGCCGCCCGGCCGTCGTCGCGACCATCCCGAGCGAGTAGGCCGCGAGCACGAGCGTGACCTGCCACGTGTCGTCGAGGTCGAACTGCCCGGTCTGGTAGAACGCGCCGACGACGAGGAACCCGAAGCCGAGGTAGCCGACGACCGTCGGGACGATGAGGTAGAAGATCTGGCGGACCGACCCACTCACGCGCTGCAAGAACCGGTCGAGCTCAGACGGGGTGATGCGGCTGAGCTCCGGGAGCTCGCTGGCGGCGACGCTCATCCCGAACAGCGAGATCGGCAGGAGGTACAGCGTCTGGGCGTAGCCGATGGCGCCGAGCGCGCCGGCCGCGACGAACGTCGAGAGCCAGAAGTCGAGGTAGCCCGAGAGCTGGTAGGCCCCTCGCCCGAGCACGACGGGCACGAACGCCCGGATCCCCTCGCGGACGCCCTCGACCTCGAGCGACAGCGTCGGGCGGAACCCTTTCAAGAGCTTGAGCGCCGTCGGGAGTTGGACGAGGAACTGGAGCACGCCGCCCGCCACGCCGCCGATGAACACGGCCACGAGGAGCCGGCTGAGGTCGTCGGCCGGGACCACGTCGAGCGCGCCGATGCCGAGCGGGTCGTCGAAGACCACGTACGCCCCCCCAAAAAGGGCCGCCAGGAGGGCCACGTTCCAGGCGACCGGCGCGAAGTACGACAGGAGGAACTTCCGGTGGCTGTTGAGGACGCCCAAGCACCACGCGCTGAGCACGAGGAACGCCGTCATCGGGAACGTCAGGCGCGTGACGCGGACCGCGAGGTCGTACCGGTCGACGACGATCTCGCCGGCCTCGAGCGCCGCCTGGTCCTGCAAGAAGCCCGAGGCGATGAGGGCCACGAACGGCTCCGCGAGGAGTACGCCGAGGACCGCGGCCGCGAACGCCACCGCCGCGAGCAGTCCAAAAATGGCACCCGCGAACCGGCCCGCGGCCTCCTCCCGCCCCTCCTCCAGCATCCGGCTATAGATGGGGATGAACGACGCCGAGAGCGTCCCCTCGCCGAGGAGGTTCTGGAGGAAGTTGGGCGCCCGGAGCGCGAGGCGGTAGACGTCGGCGAAGGCGCCGGAGCCGAAGAAGAACGCGACGGCGCGGTCGCGGACGAGCCCGATCACGCGGCTGGCGAAGATGCCGGCGGCCACGAGGAGGGCGCCCGAGCCCGGCCCGCTGCCGGCCTTCTCCGCCTCGGCGCTCTTGCGGGCGCGGTCGGCTTCGAGGGCGTCCTCGGCCTCGGAGCCCGGCGCGGCGTCGGCCTCCTCGAGCGACTCGGCGCCGTCGGCCGGGGCGCTGAGGCCGGCCGGGTCGAGCGCCTCGTCGGGCGACGGCTCGTTCTGCGGCTCGGCGACCGACTCCGGCGACGGGCGCTCCGGCTCGTCGCGTTCGTCCGGGTCCTCGCGGGCGTCGGCCATCAGGTCGCCTGCCGTTCGAAGTAGCCCACGGCCATCCCGTAGCCGCCCACGCCGAAGCCGGTGATCACCCCCTTGCAGACGGCCGAGAGCAGCGACGTGTGGCGGAAGCTCTCGCGGGCGTACACGTTCGAGATGTGGACCTCGACGACGGGCGTCGAGATCGAGGCGATGGCGTCGCGGAGGGCGACCGACGTGTGGGCGTAGCCGCCCGGGTTGAACACGACGCCGGCCGTCTCGACGGTGTCGGCGGCGTGGACCGCGTCGATCAGCGCGCCCTCCGCGTTGTGCTGCTCGAACCGGAGCGCGAGGTCGGGGAACCGCTCGCGGAGCTGGGCCTCGACGTCGCCGAGCGTGAGGGCGCCGTAGACCGCGGGCTCGCGCTTCCCGAGCCGGTTGAGGTTCGGCCCGTTGAGGACGAGGACGCCGGGGCGCGGGTGGGCTGACGAATCGGGCATCCGGCCAGGGAGAGGGGCCGCCCAAGGTACCGACAGCCTGGGAGCGATTGGGAGGCGGAGATCGGGTGACGAGTCCAGTCGCCGGGTTCGTGGAGCAGAGGAGCGCGGCCGTCCCGCACCGCGCGCCACAGCGGCCCGGTCGAGTCCACGGGCCC
>JAAXJP010000332.1:3582-4481 GCA_012269805.1 Rubrivirga sp. | reverse complement strand
CGGCCCCCAACCTCGACGCCTCCCTCTCGTTCAACTCCAACCGGATCGGGCTCTTCGCGGGCGGCGCGTTCTACAAGCGGATCGAGGGCGTCATCTACGACGCCGACGTCCGGCTCCAGGACCAGGCGACGGCCGACGCCAACGGCTTCAGCGACCGCGTCGGCTACCGGCTCCTCGAGCCGCGCAACCTCGACACGCCCACGACGGTCCGCGGCGTCGAGGTCGACTGGCAGGCCAACTTCCTGTGGCTGCCGGGGCCGCTCAGCGGGGTCGTCTTCAACGCGAACGTCTCGCGCATCTTCTCAGACACGGAGATCGAGCGGGTCCGGGCGACGACCGAGATCGGCCCGCCCCCGTTCTACCTCCCGACGGTGACGTACTCGACGGTCCGCCAGGAGGTCCAGCTCCTCGACCAGCCCGACTGGGTCGCGAACGTGTCGCTGGGCTACGACCGCGGGCCGTTCTCCGGCCGCGTCTCGGTGCTGTACCAGGAGGGCAACCTGACCGGCTACGGCAGCAACGACCGGACGCTGTCCTACTTCGACACCTACGTCCGCTGGGACGCGCAGGCGAGCTACCGCGTGGTCCCCGCGGTGAGCCTGTTCGCCCAGCTCAACAACCTCACGGACCGGCCCGACATCGCGCTCCAGAGCACGGGGCGCTTCCTCAGCCAGCAGGAGTCGTACGGCCGCTCGGTCAACGTCGGCCTCCGCTTTCGCCCCTGACCCCTCGCCCGTCCTCCGCGACCGGGCCGGACCGGAGCTAGGGCTCCGACTCTCCGCGTCGCCTTTGCCCCCGCCCCCGCCCCCCCCGGACCCCGGCGCCCCGGCCCGGACGTGCGCGGGCGGGGCCGGCGGGCGGCCGCGGCCCGCCGCGCGCGGGCGCCCGGGGGCGCGGCG
>JAAXJP010000332.1:0-3572 GCA_012269805.1 Rubrivirga sp. | reverse complement strand
CCTCCCCCTCCCCACACGTACCCATGCGTACTGCTACTTCATTCCGCAGGCTGTGCCTGCTCGCGGCCGCGGCCCTCGGCCTGATGGCGCCCGGCGCCTCGGCCCAGTCCGAACTGATGGTCCAGCCGGGCCCCGGCACCCTGAACGACGCCATCGAGAACGACACGGCCCGCCCGGCCGACCGGGTCTACGTCCTCCAGCGAGGCGCGTACTACGGCGTCAACCGCGAGATCAACAACCAGGGCTACACCCTCCGGATCAAGGCCGCCGAGGGCGACGGGAACCGCCCGGTCATCCACCCGACCCCCGACAGCGACGGCAACCCCCCCGGCAGCCGGTACTTCAACCTCGCCGGCGACACCTACTTCGACGACATCTACTTCCTGTCGGTCACCCCGAGTCAGGCAGAGAACGCGACGACGTTCGCGCTCAACGACGTGGGCATGCGGTTCGTCGTGGACAACTGCGTGTTCCAGGGCGGCCTCTCGCGGCTGATCGAGGTCAACGTGGACGACACGGACCTCTTCTTTACCAACAGCCAGTTCCGCAACCTCGTCCGCAACGACGGCTCCTCGAACGGCCGGCCGATCGACTACCGGACGGTCCGCGCCGACTCGCTCGTGATCGAGAACACCTCGTTCCTCAACATCTCGGGCTACATCGTCCGCTACGACGGGCCGGCGATCAACACGGCCATCCTCAACCACAACACGTTCTATGTGACGGGCCGTGAGCTGACGACGAACGCGTTCGGGACGCAGGCGATCTACTTCCGGTTCACGAACAACCTCATGGTGAACCCCTACGGGTTCGGGCAGGCGCCCCCGGCGGAGGGCGGCACGCCGCAGGGCGTGGTCCAGGTCGACTCGCTCGACGCCGGCATCGACAACGGGTTCACGGAGCAGGACCGGACGATCATCGTGGCGAACAACGGCTACATGACCACCGACGACCTCCAGGCCTACTACGACGCCCGGACGGCTTCCGGCGACCCGCTCCAGGCCTACGAGCTCGTCGACACGAACACGAAGGGGTACGCCGCGGCGGACTCGATGGGCACGGTGATCACGCTCGAGAACAACGAGGCCTACGACCTCGACTTCGTCAATCCGCCGGACCTCACGGACTACATCGCGTTCCTGGGCAACTTCCGCGACGGCTCGCCGGACCCCGGCTACTGGACGTTCGGGTCGGACCAGTACTTCCCGGCCGACCAGCCGCCGCCGGAGGACCTCGCGTACTCGCCGTCGAGCCCCGCGTACACGGCGGGGCAGGGCGGTTTCCCGCTCGGCGCTCTGACGTACTTCCCCGACCAACTCGAGGCCTGGGAGGCCGCTGGGGGCCGGGCCGTCGAGGCGGAGGGCACGCCCGCGGCCGACGGCTTCGTGCTCCACGGGGCGGCGCCGAACCCCTCGGCCGGCGCGACCTCGCTCCGCCTGAGCCTCGACGCCGCCGCGACGGTCGCCGTCGACGTGTTCGACACGCTGGGCCGGCGCGTGCTGTCGGTCCCGGCGGCCGCGGTGCCGGCGGGCCCGGGCCACTCGGTCCGCCTCGAGGCGGCGCTGCCCTCGGGCGTCTACGTGGCCCGCGTCACGGCCGAGGCGGCCGGGGACGTCCGCGTCCGGACGACGCGCTTCACGGTCGCGCGGTAGGCGACCGGCGCCCCGGCGGCCCGCCTGTGGGGCCGCCGGGGCGCCGTTCTGTTCGGCCCAAGTTCCACCCCACCCTTTTCTGATGTCCCCTCGCATTCTGCTCCCGCTCCTCGCGTTGGCGGCGCTTCCCGTGGGCGCCCAGTCGTGGGAGTCCGAGATCGTCAAGACCGGGGCCGATGGACGGCTCGAGTACGTGAGCGACGCCGAGGGCAACCGCGTCCCCGACTTTTCGCGGGCCGGCTACCGGGGCGGTGGAGTGCCGCTCCCCGAGGTGCCCACCGTGCGGACCGTCGAGCCCCTCGACGGCGACGACACGGCCTCCATCCAGGCCGCCATCGACGCCGTCGCGGCGCTCCCGGTCGGCGCCGACGGCTTCCGCGGTGCCGTCGAGCTGGCGCCCGGCACCTACGAGGTGTCCGGCACGCTTTCCATCGAGGAGAGCGGCGTCGTGCTCCGGGGGGCCGGGGACGGGGAGGACCCCGCCGAGAACACGGTCCTCCTCCGGAGCGGGGCCAACCAGGCCCCCATCGTCTTCGTGGGCCGCGCGGCGCTGGCGAGCGGCGGCGCGCTGATCCGCCGCGTCCAGGGCCGGGCCGCGACCCTCATCGCCGACGACGTGGTCCCGGTCGGGGCGTGGTCGTTCGACGTCGAGAACCCGGAGCGCCTGCACCCCGGCCTCCCGGTCGTGATCTACCACCCGGCCACGCTCGAGTGGCTCCAGGCCGTCGACTTCGGGCAGACGGGGGGCGATCCGCCCTGGGCGGTGGGCGAGCACCCCATCGCGTTCGCCCGGACCGTGACGGCCGTCGAAGGGCCGACGGTCACGTTCGACGCGCCGGTGTTCTACGAGCTCGACAAGGCCCGGTCGCCGGCCTACGTCTACTGGCGCGACGACTCCAACCTGATCCAGGAGGTGGGCGTCGAGGACCTCCGGATCGAGATCGAGACGCAGGGGCCGAGCGACGAGACGCAGGCCGAGAAGGCCCTCATCCTGGGCCTCGTCGAGAACGGGTGGGTGCAGGGCGTGACGGCCCGGCACTTCTGGCTGGCCGGGGTCCACGTCGAGAACTCGCGCTACGTGACCGTCCGTGACTGCCAGGCCTTGGACCCCCACTCTCGGATCGAGGGCGGCCGGCGGTACAACTTCACGGCGGCCAAGTCGCAGCTGGTCCTGTTCCAGGGCAACCGGGCCACCGGCGGCCGGCACTCCTACGCCGGGAATGGCGAGACGCTGGACTCGGGGATCGTCTTTCTCGACAACACGTCGGAGGACGCCTTCGCCGCCAGTGAGGCCCACCGGCAGTGGGGGATGGGGTTCCTCTACGACAACCACACCGAGATCGGGTCGAGCGGGTCGTACATCCACGACCGCCGGATCCACATCGGGCACCGCGGCAACTACGGGTCGAGCCACGGGTGGTCGTGCGTGAACTGCGTGGTGTGGAACGCCCAGATGAACGGCTCCCTCGTGGTCGTCGAGAAGCCGCCGACGGCCCAGAACTACGCCATCGGCGTGCAAGGCCTGATCAGCGCCGACGGGCCGTTTCTGCGGAGCACGGGCCCGTACATCGAGGGCTTCAACCGGCCCGGGCTCGACCCCCGCTCGCTCTACCTCCGCCAACTCGCCGACCGGCTGCAGCCCGTGGCCGCCGAGCCGCTCGCCGAGGCCGGCGCGAGCCTGCTGGCGCCGTACCCGAACCCGGCCACCGGCTCGGTCCGCCTCGGGTTCGAACTGGGGGCGGCCGCGGCCGTCCGGCTCAGCGTCGTCGACGCGCTCGGCCGCGAGGTGACCGTGGCCGCCGACCGGCCGTTCGGCGCCGGCCGGCACGAGGTCGCGGTGGCCACCGGCCGCCTCGCGCCGGGCGCCTACCTCGCCCGCTTCCGCACCGACGGCGTCGCCGAGGTGGCCCGGTTTACCGT
>JAAXJP010000200.1:3331-4481 GCA_012269805.1 Rubrivirga sp. | reverse complement strand
CCCGCCCGCCCTACGCGCGACCCGTCCGACACCCCCCGCGCGGCGGCCCCGCCCCCCCCCCCCCCCCGGCCCCCCCCCGAGGCGGGCGCGCCGGAGGCCGATCCGTTCGCGCCCTCCGCCGACCTCGCGCCGGTCGAGGTCGCCGTCGACCTGCTCCGCACGCAGATCGGCCGCGTGGTCGTCGGCCAGCACGGGCTCGTCGACGAGCTCGTGGCGTGCCTTCTCGCGGGCGGCCACGCCCTCATCGAGGGCGTCCCGGGCGTCGCCAAGACGCTCACGGCGCGGCTCCTGGCGCGGGCCTCCGGCCTCGACTACGCCCGCATCCAGTTCACGCCCGACCTCATGCCGGCCGACGTCCTCGGCACGAGCGTGTTCTCGCCGGCCACGCGGACGTTCGAGTTCCACCCCGGGCCCATCTTTGCCCAACTGGTCCTGATCGACGAGATCAACCGGGCGCCGGCCAAGACGCAGGCGGCCCTCTTCGAGACGATGGAGGAACGCCAGGCGACGGTCGACGGGACCACGCACAAGCTGCCGGACCCGTTCATGGTGGTCGCGACGCAGAACCCGATCGAGCACGAGGGGACGTATCGGCTCCCCGAGGCCCAACTCGACCGGTTCCTCTTCAAGGTCGTCGTCGAGTACCCGTCGCAGGAGGAGGAGGTCGAGATGCTCACGCGGTTCCAGGGCTTCGGCGGCGTGATGGACGAGGAGCAGGTCGAGGTCGTCCTCGACGCCGACGCCCTCCGCCGAGCGCAGGCCGCCGTTCGCGGCGTTCAGGTCGAGGGGCCCGTGCTCGAGTACGCGGCCCAGATCGTCGGCGCGACGCGGCGGCACCCGTCGCTGTCGCTGGGCGCGAGCCCGCGCGCGACGCTGGCGCTCGTCCGCGGCGGGAAGGCCGTCGCCGCCATGTCCGGCCGCGACTTCGCCACGCCCGACGACCTCCGCACGATCGTGGCGCCGGCGCTCCGCCACCGCGTCCTCCTGACGGCCGAGCGCGAGATCGAGGGCGTCCGCCCCGAGACGGTCCTCCGCCGGATCGTCGAGGAGATCGAGGTGCCGAGATAGAAATGAGGAACGAGGAGCGAGGAACGGGTGGAGCGGCGGCCGGTCCGACAGCGGACGCGCCGGTGCTGGCAGTGGGGGAGGG
>JAAXJP010000200.1:0-3321 GCA_012269805.1 Rubrivirga sp. | reverse complement strand
CCTCGGCGAGCGCAGCGCCGAGGCGGACGACGCCGGGAGGCGGCTCCGCAACCCGGTCCGCGACCTGTTCCTGACGGCCCGGCCGTTCTGGGCGATGCTCGGGCTGGCGGCGGCGTTCGTGGCCGCGTTCGTGTGGGCGCCGCTCTTGCCCGTCGTCGAGGTCGCGGCGTTCGCCCTCGCGGTCCTCGCCGTGGCGGACCTCGTGCTCTTGTGGGGAACCGGCGGCGCGATCACGGGGTGGCGCGAGGTGCCCGAGAAGCTGTCGCTCGGAGACCCGAACCGGGTCGAGGTGGTCGTCCGGAGCCGGTACGGGTTCCGCGTGTCGGCGCGGGTGATCGACGAGGTGCCGGTCCAGTTCCAAGAGCGCGGCGACGGCGTCGTGGCGCTGGTGCCCGCGCACGGCGAGGCCCGACTCGCCTACTCCCTCCGGCCGACCGAGCGCGGGGCGTACGGGTTCGGCCGGCTGCTCGTGTACGCGTCGTCGCCGCTGGGTCTCGTGGCCCGGCGGTTCGCGGTGGCGGATGGCGGCGAGGCCGTCGTCTACCCGTCGATCCAGCAGATGAAGCGGTACGCGTTCCTGGCCGAGAGCGACCGGCTCCGTGAGGTCGGCGTCAAGCGGGTCCGACGGCGGGGGCACACGATGGAGTTCGACCAGATCCGCCCGTACGTCCGCGGCGACGACCGCCGGTCGGTCAACTGGAAGGCGACGGCGCGGCGGAGCGCGCACGAGCCGCGCCTCATGGTCAACACCTACCAGGACGAGCGGGAGCAGCCGGTCGTCGTCGCGCTCGACATGGGCCGCGCGATGCGGTCGCCGTTCGGGGGAATGACGCTCCTCGACCACGCCGTCAACGCCTCGCTCGTCCTCCTCAACACGGCGCTGCTGACGGGCGACCGGGCCGGCCTCGTCGCCTTCGACCGCGAGGCGGGCGCGGTCGTCCCGCCGGACCGCCGTCGCGGCCAGCTCGCGGCGCTCCTCGACGCGCTCTACCGGCTCGACCCCGGCTACCAGGACCCGTCGTTCGAGGACCTCTACGCCGTCCTCCATGGGCGCCTCCGCCAGCGCTCGCTCGTCCTGCTGATGACGAACTTCGACACGGTCGCCGGGCTCGAGCGGCAGCTCCCGTACCTCCGGCGAATCGCGCGGAGCCACCGGCTCGTCGTGGTCCTGTTCGAGAACACCGGCATCCGCGACCTCCTCACGTCGGCGGCCGAGCGGCTGGAGGACGTCTACGTCAAGGCGACGGCCGAGTCGCTCGCCCTCGAGAAGCGCGAGATCGCGCGGACGCTCGAGCGCCACGGCGTCGGCGCGCTCCTCACGACGCCGGAGCGGCTGACGGTCGACGCCGTCAATCGGTACCTGCAGATCAAGGCCGAGGGGGCGTTCTAGACGACCGGCCCGTGACCGGCGCACTACGCCTCGGATGCGTCGTTCCTGGCGTCCGATTTTGTCCTACGGTTCGCTATTTTTTCTCAATCGGTGGCGGCCCGCCTCAGCCCGCCGTTCCAGCCCTTAGGGGGCCGATCGAGGTGGAAAAGATCGGGCGCGTCCATGGGCACCTGATTATGGAGAGTCGGTGGCGGTTGTGTGAACGGACGGTGTGCGCCTACCGTGGGGGCACGGCCCGGCGCCGTTCGCCGAGCTCATCCCACCACCCCTTTCCCAATGCGTGTTGCACCTCTCCGCAGGGGCCTAGCCGCCCTCGCGCTCTCCGCCCTTCTCCTCTCGCCCACCGCGTCGGCACAGGACGCTCGCGGGGCCGTCGCCGCCGAGTTCGGCGCCGTCGAGCGCGCGGTCTACGCGGCCGACCGCGGCACGCCGACGTTCCTGGCCGGCGACCTCGGCCGGGCTTCGGCAGACGACGTGCCCGGCTTCTTTCGTGACCACGCGGCCGCGTTCGGGTTCGCCTCGGCCCCCGAACTCCGCGTCGAGCGGACCGAGACCGACGCCCTCGGCATGACGCACGTCCGCGTCCGTCAGACGGTCGACGGCGTGCCGGTGTGGACGGGGGACGGCGTCCTCCACATTCGCGACGGCCGGGCCTACGCGTGGGGGGGCGACCTCCACCCGGGCGCGGGCTCCGTCGACACGCGCGCGGCGCTCGACGCCGACGCGTCCCTCATGCTCGCCAAGCGCGAGCTCGGCCCCGTCGAGTTCCGCGACTCGGTCCCGGCCGACGCCTTCGGCGACGCCATGGACTGGGCGCCGACGGCCGACCTCGTCGTCTACCCCCACGACGACGGCTACCGGCTGGCCTACCACGTCCGCCTGTTCGTCGACGCGCCGCACCCGGCCAACTGGGAGGTCTTCGTCGACGCCACGACCGGCGACGTGCTCCACCGGTTCAACTCGATCCACACCTTCGACCCGCGCGTCGAGGCGGCCGGGGCCGCCTCGGGCGTCCCGTACGCCCGGCCGAGCGACGCGCCCGTGCTCGCGATGGTCGCGCCCGAGACGGGCTCCGGCTCGAGCCTCTACAGCGGGACGGTCACGATCCCGACCTACTCCTCGGGCGGGACCTACTACCTCTACGACACGACCCGCGGCCCGTCCTACATCCGCACGATGACTGGCAACAACGGGACCTCGCTCCCGGGCAGCTACATCACGGACTCCGACAACAACTTCACGTCGTCCGCCGCCCGCGCCGGCGTCGACGCGCACTACGGCCAGATTCTGACCTACGATTACTTCCTGAACACGCACGGCCGGGACAGCTACAACGGCTCCGGCGCGAACATGACGAGCACGGTCCACCACCGCTCGAACTACAACAACGCGTTCTGGAACGGCCAGCAGATGGTCTACGGCGACGGCGACGGCTCCACGTTCGGCCCGCTCGTCGAACTCGACATCGCGGCCCACGAGCTGACGCACGCCGTGACCGAGTACACGGCCGGCCTCATTTACCAGAAGGAGTCGGGCGCCCTGAACGAGTCGGTCTCCGACATCTTCGCCGTGATGGTGGACCGGAACGACTGGACGCTCGGTGAGAACTCGTACACGCCGGGCGTCGGCGGCGACGCGCTCCGCAGCCTGAGCAACCCGTCCGCGGAGGGCCAGCCGGACCACTACGACGACCGGCTCTACCCCGGCTCGTGCTCGCCCTCGCAGTCGAACGACTACTGCGGCGTCCACACGAACTCGGGCATCCCGAACAAGGCGGCCTACCTCATGGCGGCCGGCGGCACGCACAACGGCGTGAGCGTCTCGAGCATCGGCCGCGACGCGACCGCGCGGCTCTGGTACCGCGCCCTGGCCACCTCCTTCTCGTCCTCGCCCGACTGCTCGGCCGCCCGCGCCGGGGCGCGCCGGGCGGG
>JAAXJP010000117.1 GCA_012269805.1 Rubrivirga sp. | reverse complement strand
TCGTCGACCGGCTCTGCGAGGTCCTGCCGGGGCTCCACGAGCACGGCTGCTCGTACCGCGAGCCCGGTGGGTTCATCCGACGGATGACCGAGGACGAGGGGACCTGGCTCGGCCACGTCTGGGAGCACGTCGCGCTCGAACTCCAGGGCATCGCCGGCCACGACGTCACGTTCGGCAAGACGCGCTCGACGGGCCGCGCCGTGGGCGAGTACGACATGGTGTTCGAGTACCAGCAGAAGGACGTCGGGCTCGAGGCGTCGGAGCTGGCGCGGCGGATCATCTTGCGCCTCCTGCCGGACGACGTCCAGTCGCTCCTCGACGAGGAGAAGGAGGCCGGCTATGACTGGGAGGAGGAGCGCGACGCGTTCATCAAGCGGGCGCAGCGGCTCGCGTTCGGCCCCAGCACCCAGTCGCTCGTCGACGCCGCCGAGGCGCGCGACGTCCCGTGGATCCGGCTCAACAAGTACTCGCTCGTCCAGCTCGGCCACGGGACCTACCAGCAGCGGATCCAGGCGACGGTCACCGGCCAGACCAAGCACATCGCCGTCGAGATCGCGAGCGACAAGGAGGACACGCGGGCGCTCCTCGAGTCGCTCGGCCTGCCGGTCCCGAAGCAGGAGCTGGTCTACGGGCCGTCCGACGCCGTCCGCGCGGCGCGGCGGATCGGGTACCCGGTCGTGACGAAGCCGCTCAACGCGAACCACGGGCGCGGGGTCTCCATCCGGCTCACCGAGGCGGACCAGGTTGAGACCGGCTTCGCGCACGCGCAGAATCACGGGTCGAGCCGCGCCGTCCTCGTGGAGAGCTTCGTGTCGGGCTTCGACCACCGGATGCTCGTGGTCAACGGCCACCTCGTGGCCGTCGCCAAGCGCGTGCCGGGCCACGTCGTGGGCGACGGCGAGCACACGATCGAGGAGCTGGTCGAGATCGTGAACCGGGACCCGCGGCGTGGCGTGGGCCACGAGAAGGTGCTCACGCGGCTCGAGTTCGACGCGCAGGCCGAGCGGTTGATGGCGCGCGCCGGCTACTCGTCCGAGACGGTCCTCCCGAAGGGCGAGACGTTCTACCTCCGCTCGACGGCGAACCTCTCGACCGGCGGCACGGCCATCGACCTCACCGACGTCGTCCACCCCGACAACCGCGACATGGCCGAGCGCGCCGTCCGCGCCGTCGGGCTCGACGTGGGCGGCGTCGACTTTCTCACGGACGACATCACGCAGAGCTGGCGGGAGGTCGGAGGCGCCATCGTCGAGGTCAACGCGGCGCCGGGCTTCCGCATGCACGTGGCCCCGAGCGAGGGGACGCCGCGCGACGTGGCCGGGCCGGTCATGGACATGCTGTTCCCGCCCGGGACGCCGTCGCGGATCCCGGTCTCGATCGTCACTGGCACGAACGGGAAGACGACGACGACGCGGATGGTGGCGCACGTCCTCCAGATGGCCGGGTTCATGCCCGGCATGACGAGCACCGACGGCGTGTTCGTCGACGGCCGCCTCACGGTCAAGGGCGACATGACCGGCCCAGTCGGCGCGCGGACGGTCCTGCGGGACCCGTCGGTCGACGCGGCCGTGCTGGAGGTCGCGCGCGGCGGGATGGTCCGCGCCGGCCTCGGCGTCCGCCGCTGCGACGTCGCCGCGTGCCTGAACGTCTCGGCCGACCACCTCGGGCTGGGGCGGATCGAGACGCTCGACCAACTCGCCGAGATCAAGCGGATCCCGATCGAGGTCGCGACGGACACGGTCGTCCTCAACGCCGACGACCCGCGTGTGCTGGCGATGGCCGAGCACGCCGACGCCGAGCACATCTGCTACGTGACGATGAACGCCGAGCACGCGCTCGTCCGCGAGCACGTCCGCGAGGGCGGGCGGGCCGTGGTGCTGGAGCGCGGGATCGCCGGCGAGATGATCACGATCCACGACGCCGGCCGGCACCTCCCGCTTCTCTGGACCCACCTCATCCCGGCGACCCTCGACGGGAAGGCGACGCACAACGTCCAGAACGCCATGTTCGCCGCCGGCATCGCCTACGCGCTCGGGAACGGGCCGATCGAGCTCACGCTCGACCAGATCCGCCACGGGCTCCAGACCTTCTCGACGAGCTTCTACGAGGCGCCCGGCCGGCTCAACGTGTTCGACGGGCATCCCTTCCGCGTCATCCTCGACTACGCCCACAACCCGGCGGCCGTCGAGGCGATGGCGGCCCTCGTCGACCGGCTCGACGTCCAGGGACGACGGATCCTCGCGCTGGCGGCGCCGGGCGACCGTCGCGACGAGGACGTCGACGCGATGGCGCGCGCGGCGGCCGGCCACTTCGACCACTACGTCTGCAAGCGCGACGACCGGCTCCGCGGGCGCGGCGAGACCGAGATCCCGGAGATGCTCCGCCGGTCGCTCCTCGACGCGGGCGTGGCCGAGGACGCCATCACCGTCATGCCGGAGGAGGAATCGGCCGTGCCGCACGCGCTGTCGCTGGCGGCCCCCGGCGACCTCGTGGTCGTGTTCGGCGACCAGATCGAGCGGTGCTGGGACCAGATCGTCCACTTTGGCGCGTCGTCCGGCGACGGGCAGGCCGCCCCTCCGCCCCGACCGGCCGAGGCGGGCCCGACGCCGGCGCCGCCGGCGGTCACGAGCCCGATCGACGACGACGAGGGCGACGAGCCCACGTCGTTCGAGGGCGGCAGCGGCCAGCGGCTCGTCCGCGACAGCCGCGGCGTCCACCTCGTGTCCGACGAGGAGGCCGACTAGGTGGCGCTCTCCAACCCGACCGACAGCCGCCGCCAGACGGGGGCGGGCCTCCTCCTCGACGGCCCTGGCGCCGCGCTCGAGGTCCTCGTCCCGGAGCCGCTACGGGCCGAGGCTTCCGGCGCGTGGCGGACCCACGCCCGTGCCCTCTGCGACGCGCTCGGCTGGACCGACGCCCCGCTCGTCGTCCGCCCGTTCCCGCGTGGGCTGTCCCTCGCGCTGGGCGCCCCGGTCGACCTCCTCTACACGGCGACCGAGGTGAACGAGGCCGCCTGGGCCGCCGCCCGCGCCGACCTCGAAGGGCGTGACCCGGTCGACCTCGACGCCGAGTTGGACCGGCTACGGGCCGAGGCCGCGGAGGAGTCGGACCCGCCGCTGGCGGCGCTCATCGACGCGGCTGAGAGGCGCGGTGTCCCGCTCGTCTGGGACGACGACGCGATCACGGTCGGCCTCGGCGCACGCGGGCAGACGTTCGCGCCGGACGCCCTCCCCGACCCCGCCGACCTCGACTGGAGCGCCGTCGGGCCGGTCCCGACGGCGCTCGTGACGGGCACGAACGGGAAGTCGACGACGGTGCGGATGCTGGCGGCGATGGGCCGCGCGGCCGGCCACGCGGTCGGGGTCTCGACGACCGACGCCGTGACCGTGGGCGGCGAGGTCGTGGAACGCGGCGACTTTTCGGGGCCGCTCGGGGCGCGCGCCGTGATGCGCGACGAACGCGTGACGATGGCCGTCTGCGAGTCGGCGCGGGGCGGGCTGCTCCGGCGCGGCGTGCCGGTCCCGATCGTCACGGCCGCCGCGCTCACGAACGTCGCGGCCGACCACCTCGGCGACTACGGCGTCGAGACGGTCGCCGACCTCGCCGAGGCGAAGCTGGTCGTCGCGAAGGCGCTCCCCGAGGGCGGCACGCTCGTGGCGCCGGCCGACGAGCCCGAGGCGACCGCCGCTGTCGTCCGCCAGCGCGAGGCCCTCGAGGCGCGCGGCGTCCGGATCGGGTGGACGGCGCTCGATCCCGACCCCGGGGCGCCCGGACCGCTCACGGCGTCCATCGTCGCCGGCTCGATCTCCTTGCGAGACAAGGACGGCTGGCGCGCCATCTGCAGCGTCGCCGAGGTCCCCGCCGCGCTCGACGGCGCGGCGCGGCACGTCGTCCGCAACGCGCTCACGGCCGCCGCCCTCGCCGAGGCGCTCGGCCTCGGCGACGACGCCATCGCGGCCGGCCTCCGGTCGTTCAAGAGCGACGAGACGGACAACCCGGGCCGCGCCAACCGGTTCGACGTCGGCGGCGCGACCGTCCTCGTCGACTACGCCCACAACGCGCACGGCCTCCGCGCGCTCGCGTCGCTCGCCGAGCACCTCCCCGCCCGCCGCCGCCTCGTGATGTTTGGCAGCGCGGGCGACCGGTCGGACGCGGACCTCGCCGCCATGTGCGACGTCCTCGCTGGGCTCGGGGCCGACCGCTACGTCCTCACCGAGATCCCCGGCTACCTCCGCGGTCGCGCTGAGGGCGAGACGCCGGCCCTCCTCGCCCGCCTCCTCCGCGAGCGTGGGATCGCCGATGACGCACTCGTCGCGGAGGCCGACCCGCGCGCGGGCGCCCGGCACGCGCTCGGCTGGCTCGAGCCGCACGACCTCGCGCTCTTGCTCACGCTCACGCAGCGCGACGCCGTGCTCGACCTGGTCCGGACCGCCGCCGGCTAGAGCGACAGGGCGATCCCCGTCCCGATCCCCTGTGCAATGG